>NZ_MLHS01000019.1 GCF_001999335.1 Rodentibacter sp. Ppn85
TCCCAAAGCAATTTAAGTGCAGGTTCATCTCCTAAAGCGGGTATTTTGGTAATAAGTCAAGGTAGTGGAATTGCAGTTTTTCGCTATCACCCTGCAACAAAAGAACTAGAAAAAATCTGGGTGGCGGATTAATTAAAAGTGCGGTTGAAAATGAGGGTATTTTCTCGATATTATGTAAGCAGTTGTACAACACTGATTTAAAAGAAAGACGGCTTTTAGTCGTCCTAATTTTTTTACCATTGTTTAATCAAGGCTACCCCACTTTTAAAAGTATCTATAACATACAAACTCGATGATTTTACGTCTATGTGATGAGTCTTACTTCATCTTTTGGGCAACAGCCAAACAACCGTTTATATTCGCGACTAAATTGACTGGCACTTTCATATCCCACCTGAAATGCCGATTCACTTACCAAGCGATTTTCTTGCACAATCAACCGTTTGGCTTCCATTAAACGTAAAGATTTTTGATATTGAAGTGGCGACATCGTTGTGATTTTTTTGAAATGACTATGAAAACCTGAAACCGACATACCACATAATGCTGCAAGCGAATCAATCGTAATGAATTCTTGAAAATGTTTTCGCAGATACTCCGTTGCTCGGGCAATTTTATGCATATTTGAATCAATACTTGTCATTTGTTTGAGCTTTTTACCTTGTTCACCTGTCAGCAAACGATAGTAAATTTCTTGTTGAATTAAAGGTGCAAGAAAATTAATATCTTTTGGATTTTCATGTAAAAGCAAAAGTCGCTCAAAAGCCAGTTCTAGATTTTGATCGAGTTCCCATCTCCCAAAACCTTCCTTATTTTCATTTTTCGATATAGAAAGTGCGGTTTGTTCCAAAAGAATTTTTTGAACTGTTGGAATATCAATCTTCATCGACATCACTAAAAACGGTTCATTTACTGTTGCATGCTTAATTTCACCGCACATCGGTACATTTACAGGGCAGAACATATAATACCGACTATTAAATTGGTAATATTGATCACCAAGTTGAATGAACCTTTCACCATTTAATACAATGCAGATACTGGGTTCTTGAATAATACCTTCATAAGAAAAAGGTCGATCCGAATGACGGATAATCAAACCGTCAATCGGAGAAACATAGTTCTCATTATGAGGTATGACATTTAAAACTCGCTGAATAAATGAGGATGAAAACATAATAATTTGTAGAAATAGGCAAGAATCTTATAGAAATGTTATATCACTTCAAGCTTAAACTCAATAAAATAACCGCATCTTAAATGACTTAACAAAGAGGAAAAACGATGAAAATCTTTTACAAAACTTCAGCTACAGCAACAGGTGGACGTGATGGACACACTCAAGTCGATGATAGTTCAATCGGCTTCGATTTAGTTAGTTTCCAAAATGAAAGCGATAAGCACGGCACGAATCCAGAACAGCTTTTTGCGATGGGTTATGCTGCGTGCTTTGATAGTGCAATGAACCACATTGCACCAACACTGGGCTTAAAACCAACTAAATCTTCTACCAGCGTTGCCGTGGGAATTGGTCAGAAAGCAGATGGTGCGTTTGGATTGGATTTAGACATCTCTATTACTGTTGCAGGCTTAGACGAAGAAGAGGCGAGAAAGCTAATCACTCGTGCTCACGAGGTCTGCCCTTATTCTAATGCTATTCGTGGTAATGTTGATGTTCGCTTGCATGTGAATTTAATTCAAACATTTAATTTATAAAGTTATCATGGTGGGTCTTAATGCCCACCATGACATACAGAATCACTCGCGATATATTCTGCCGGAGTGAAAGAAAGCAAAATTAACTATCGATTAAATATAAAGATGGGTTACAGTTCCTTTTGCAATTGATAAATGAATAGTTATATAGATTAAAAAATCTCCATTGAGATAAATTTCAATGAAGATTCTCATATTTTTTAGTCGGTTAAATACTTGTGCAACTATACAATACTGTATTTTCTGACCGCACTTTATTTTATCTCACCAATTTACTCATTTTCATCTCCTGCTTTTCGTCTCCCGCTTGATACAAGCGGTTTTTATATAGATAACTTCCCAGCAAAGCATACGCCAGTGCTTCTTGTTTCATTTCTTCCGATACGCTTTTTTCCTTCAGCGTTTCAGTGGCTTTATCGTAATAATAACCTTGTGTAGCTTTATTTGGCATTTGAATAACCACATCACGGTTTCCTTTCATTAAAGCCTGTGTTTGATCAAATTGCATAATGGCACGATCAGGGTTGGTATTTTTGGTTAAATCATAACCAATCATAGGGTGATTACCGCTTACTCCCGCTAAGGATAATAACGTTGTCGGCATATCAATTTGGCTCACTAGACGCTGATCACGGCGTGGCGCAATTCCCTCTCCTAAAATAAGTGCCGGAATATGAAAATTTTTAATCGGTATTAATCCAGCGCCTGCGGCTCGTGAATCGTGATCGGCAATCACCAAGAAAATGGTATCTTTCCAATAGTTAGATTTTTTCGCTAAATTAAAGAAATGGCCAACGGCATAATCTGCATACTTTGCACTATTATTTCGTGTTGCTTTGGGTTGTTCATACAATTCGATTTTCCCATCGGGAAATTCAAAAGGATCATGATTACTTGAGCTAAATACAAGACTGAAAAAAGGTTTTCCTTCGTTTTGCAGCTTTGTAAAGGTTTCATCCGCTTTATCAAACAAATCCTCATCACTCACTCCCCAAGTAGCAGTAAATTTCGGATTTTTATAATCTTGCTGATCAATAATCGTTTTAACCCCATTGCCGTAGAAAAAACTTGCCATATTATCAAAATGCTTTTCACCACCATAAATAAATGAGGTGTCATAGCCCTGTTTACCTAAAAAATCGGCAATGGTGAAAAAATTATTTTGTGCATTATTGAGTTTAACCACAGCACGTGACGGCGTTGGTATAAAACCTGTGGTTACCGCTTCAATTCCCCGTACGGAACGAGTTCCCGTGGCATAAATATTTTCAAATAACCACCCTTCTTTGGCTAATCGATCAATATTCGGCGAAAGAGGTTTACCGCCTAAATTACCGATAAACTGTGCACCAAGGCTTTCTTGCAATATGATGACAATATTTTTAGGCTTGCCTTGATAGCTTGCGGTATTTTTAGTTAAGGTTGGGAATTTTTCAGAAATATAATCATCTACGGTTCTGCCCCGATTTAATTTCACAATACGTAACATTTCATTTGTATCCATTTTGCCGTATATTTCCGAGGATTTTTCTTCGTCCTTAAATTGCTGTGCGGCATAAATCACCGAATAGCCGGAATTTAATACTAAAGAATTCACCAAGGCATCGGAAGAAAACGCCACCATCGCAGGATTAATGCCGCGGTGCTGAAAGCTTGAACGAGCTCCGATAAAGCTCACTGCAACCACCAACAATGCCATAATCGGGCGAACTTTCCAGCTCATTGGGCGTAAGTTTTTGACCGTCCAGCCGGCAAGTTTCCAGTAAATCATTACAGCTAAAGCAGTAAAAACAAGGCTAAAAACGACCGCACTTAAATGCCCTTCCATCAGCATAGAAAAGACTTCTTTAGGATAAATTAAATACTCAATAAACAGGCGGTTCGGTCGATAATCATAAGTTTCAATAAATGCCGGTGTAGCAATTTCCATAAAAATAATGAAAACACTACACAATGTCAGCCAAACCCGTAGGATCTTTTTCCATAAATCACGAGTGTGGAACACCACTGTCAATAATGCCGGAACGCCGAATAAGTAGCATAGCGCCACCACATCAATACGTAAACCTTGTAAGAATAGCTTCCCCCAACCCTGTACGGCGGAAACCCGTTCCATTTGCCATAAAGATAAACCCAAGCGGGACAAGGAAAAAACAATGAGGTTGATAAATACAAAAATGATGATTGGAAACAGGGGGGAACGTGTGTTTTTCATAAAAAATATTCCTATTATTAGGGTACACTATGCTCAGTAAAGATTCTTTAATCTTTGCTCAGCAGCTTGTTTGATTTCATTCGGTATGTTGCTTGAAACCAAAATCTCACGATAAATTAATGCCGAAAGATGTTTATTCATTGAAGTGCCAATACCTTTTTCGTAATAAATGCCCAAACGCAATTTAGCATCGGGATTTTCTAAATCAGCGGCTTTTTTCACCCATTCAAAAGATTTTGTTTCATCTTTTTGTTTCAGGTAAATTTCAGCCAACATCATCATGGCATCCAAATCTTTTGCCTTTGCCGTGGTTTCAAATAATTTTATGGCTTGCGGAATATCCTTTTTCACATAATCGCCACTGTAGTACATCATCGCCAAATTATTAATAGCTCGAATGCTTCCCATCTCTGCGGCTTCACTAAACCACCAGTAGGCTTTCTCTTTGTTTTCTTCTACGCCGCGACCAAGGTTATAAAGCATACCTAAATTCCCCTGTGCTTGGATATTTCCTTCCAAAGCGAGAGGCTGCATAATTTCAAATACGGATCGCCAATCTTGTTTGTTAGCAAAATTCTGTGCCATATTCATGCGCTGTTGATCCGTTAATTTGGGATTCGTTTTCAGTTCTTCCGAATGGCTCGAAAAAGTCATTGAAAGCCCCCCCAAAAGTGCGGTAAAAATAACGAGAGTTTTTTTCATCAAATTCATCCTGTTAATGTGCCGAGTAAAAGAAATACAAAGAAAATAGCCGTTATTAAGAACTCTATTAGACCGACTTGTTTGACAGAAAGTTTCTTACGCGGTAAATAAATTGCACGAGCCCAACCAACCAAAAATGCCAGTGCGAGATAAAATTGTCCCGTTCCGACGAAATACGCTACAAGGAAAGAATGAAAAAGAATTGATGACCGTAAATATTTCTTATTTTTCCGCTCACGCATCATTGATTTCACATAGATTGTCGTACCGACGAAAAATAACGAAGGATAAATGGCAACCCAGCAAATTTTCATATCAAAAGTGCGATCGGGAAAATAATATGCTGCCATTCCTGCAAGAGCAAAAATGGCAATGCCGGCAAGATCATTCAGAAAATTACGTTCGTCTTTTTGTTTAATGTAATAAATATTCACTAAAACAAAAGGCAGCATTGCTACGATAAAATAAAGAACTTGCCAGTTATAAAATAATGCAGGGAGAGCGGAAACAAGCGTCGCTGCCCCATAAATGAAAGTCCATTTTCGATATTGTTCGATATTTTTACCTTTAAACAAATTTAACAAAGGGTAGGACATCAAATAAAGAGAAAACCATGCAATTAATAAAAAAGTATGTGCCCATACAGAATGATTAAGCAACATACCGTAAAAGAAAGGTAATAATGCCATGACAACGGCGCCATGTTGATTAGAAATTAACAGCTTCATATTAGCCTCATATAAGTGAGAATAATTCTCGAGCATTTTACTCGGATAAACGAGAATTTACAAAGTGTTAGCAGCACTTTAAAATGCAATCGGTTTATTGTTAAAGGAAAATATTATGACTATCCAACGAATTCATTCCAGCAAACGTTTTTGCGAAGTTTCCATTTATAACGGCACTGCTTATCTCGCAGGACAAGTACCGGAGAAAACCCTTGAAAAAGATGCTTACGAGCAAACAAAAGAGGTGCTTTCACTTATTGATAAATTGCTTGTAGAAATAGGATCGCACAAAGGTAATATTCTCAATGCGCAAATCTTTCTTGCCGATATGAAGGATTACAAACAATTAAATCAAGCTTGGGACGAATGGGTTGATCATTCAAACCCGCCAAGCCGTGCGACCGTGGAAGCTAAATTAGCCTTGCCAGAATGGAAGGTAGAAATTGTGATTACAGCGGCAGTTTAAATATTAAATTTGTGATCCGTAGCAAAGAAATTTTTTTTCATTTTTCTTACAATGCTCTTTACAATTCAAAGAGCCTTAATAAACAACAAGTATAGGGAGTAAACTATGCAAGCATGGACAACTGAAATGTGGCAGGCTGCCGGTATCGGTTTAGCGGTAGGCGTTATCCTCGGCTATTTAATTTTACGTTTAACCAAAGGATCGGTAAAACATCAAGTTCAAACAGAAAATGAGCTAAAAGCGGTAAAAACCAGACTTGAAAGCCAAAACCAACAACTCGAAAAACATTTCGCGGAAAGTGCGGAATTGTTTAAAACCCTCATCAGCGATTACCAAAAGCTC
Organism: Rodentibacter sp. Ppn85; assembly: GCF_001999335.1. Taxonomy (GTDB): domain Bacteria; phylum Pseudomonadota; class Gammaproteobacteria; order Enterobacterales; family Pasteurellaceae; genus Rodentibacter. The sequence goes on from NZ_MLHS01000019.1 coordinate 6,170, forward strand.
TATCGTCATTATGCCAACTCTTCCAATACGTTATTGGGAGAAAATCCAAAAGGTTTATTCACGCAACAACTAATCACTGCTATAGATAAACCACAAAATGAACCTCCGCTTGATTATTCTGAGGGCTCGTCAGGGCTACTTAAAACAGAAAAAGAAAATCATTAAACGATTTTAAATGCGGTCAGAAAAAACAATTTCAATTCTGACCGCACTTTTTTTAATTTTTTTCTCAAATACCTTGTTTTTCTTGAACATTTCATTTATTCCTTTGTCTGATGAAACACCATTTAGGTATGAACTTTTCTCTTTCATAAGAAAGATCGTTTTACTTGGAGATTCTATGAAAAAAAGACATTTTATATTAACCAGTATTGCATTAGGTTTAAGCGTTTTGGGCACGTCTATGAGTACGCAGGCAGACTTGCCAAGTATTGTCATTCAACAAAATAGCCTTGCCCCTATGCTTGAAAAAGTACAACCCTCAGTAGTCACAATTTCAGTGGAAGGTAAAGCAAAAAATAGCGGTCGTTCTTTCCTACCCGATGATATTCCTGAAGAATTTAAATTTTTCTTTGGCGATCAATTCGCCGAACAATTTGGCAATCGTGGCAGTGGGCGCAACTTTCGCGGTCTGGGCTCCGGTGTCGTGATTAATGCGGATAAAGGTTATGTACTCACCAATAACCATGTAATTAACGATGCAGATAAAATCAACGTGACCTTACAAGACGGACGTGAATTTAAAGCAAAATTAGTAGGAAAAGACGAACAGTCAGATATTGCGTTAATTCAAATTGAAAAACCATCAAATTTGACAGAACTTAAATTTGCCGACTCCGATAAGCTACGCGTAGGCGATTTTACGGTTGCTATCGGTAACCCATTCGGATTAGGGCAAACCGTGACTTCCGGTATCGTATCCGCATTAGGTCGTTCAACAGGTTCCGACAGCGGTGCTTATGAAAATTACATTCAAACGGATGCGGCGGTGAACCGTGGTAACTCCGGCGGTGCGTTGGTGAACTTAAACGGTGAATTAATCGGTATCAACACTGCGATTATTTCACCAAGCGGCGGTAATGCAGGCATTGCATTTGCAATTCCAAGTAACCAAGCAAACAATATCGTTCAACAAATTTTAGAATTCGGTGAAGTACGTCGTGGTTTACTCGGTATTAAAGGCGGTGAGTTAAATGCCGATTTAGCCAAAGCATTTAACATAAATGCTCAACAAGGCGCATTTGTGAGTGAAGTATTACCTAATTCCGCTGCGGAAAAAGCCGGCATTAAAGCCGGTGATGTGATCACCGCAATGAACGGTCAAAAAATCTCAAGCTTTGCGGAAATGCGGGCTAAAATCGCCACTTCCGGTGCCGGCAAAGAAATTGAGCTAACCTATTTACGAGACGGCAAATCACAAGATGTGAAAGTGAAATTGCAAGCGGATGACGGTAAAGGGTTGAGCGCAAGCAATATTGAATTGCGAGCCTTAGACGGTGCGGAATTAAATAACTACAATGCAAAAGGGATAAAAGGGATTGAAATCACTAAAGTTCAACCTAATTCCCTTGCCGCTCAACGCGGTTTGAAAGCCGGTGATATTATTATCGGAGTAAACCGCCAGGCAGTAGAATCAACCCAAGATTTACGTAAAATTTTGGAGGGAAAACCTTCCGCCGTGGCATTAAATATCTTACGCGGAGAAAATAATTTTTATTTATTAGTGCAATAAGTTTAAAAGAGCGGTCCGTTTGACGGCAATTTTACCAAAGCGGTGTTTTATCAAAGATAAAGCACCGTTTTTCATGGGAAAAACTAGGGAAAAATCCTCTCTTATGCTATAATTCTTACAATTTTTTGATCGAAAAAGGAATACCCATGACGGATTCAATTCAATCCTCAATTACCCCTGTTAATATTGAAGAAGAACTCAAATCCTCCTATCTTGACTATGCCATGTCTGTGATTGTCGGACGTGCTTTACCTGATGTACGTGACGGTTTAAAACCCGTGCATCGCCGCGTATTGTTTTCGATGGATCGCGAGGGCAATACGGCAAATAAAAAATATGTCAAATCAGCTCGTGTAGTGGGAGACGTTATCGGTAAATATCACCCTCATGGTGATTCCGCCGTGTATGACACTATCGTCCGTATGGCACAACCGTTCTCACTTCGTTATATGTTGGTGGACGGGCAAGGTAACTTTGGTTCGATTGATGGCGATGCACCTGCGGCAATGCGTTATACCGAAGTACGTATGCAAAAAATTACACAGGCATTGCTCACGGATTTGGATAAAGAAACCGTCAATTTTTCACCAAACTATGATGGCGAATTAATGATCCCTGACGTATTGCCTACCCGTATTCCGGCACTACTTGCAAACGGTTCGTCCGGTATTGCCGTAGGGATGGCAACCAATATTCCGCCTCACAACCTAAATGAAGTATTAAACGGTTGTTTAGCTTATATTGATAACAACGACATCACTATTGATGAATTAATGCAATATATTCCGGGACCGGACTTCCCTACCGCCGCCCTAATCAATGGTCGTAAAGGTATTGAAGAAGCCTATCGCACAGGTCGAGGTAAAGTCTATGTTCGCGCGCGGGCAACTGTCGAAACTAATGATAAAGGTCGCGAACAAATTGTCGTGTCCGAATTGCCTTACCAAGTAAACAAGGCAAAACTGGTGGAAAAAATTGCCGAGCTTATTCGCGAGAAAAAAATTGAAGGGATCAGCAATATTACCGATCTTTCAAACAAAGAAGGGATTCGCATTGAGATAGATATCAAACGCGATGCGGTAGGAGAAGTGGTATTAAACCACCTTTATTCTCTCACCCAAATGCAAGTGACTTTTGGGATCAATATGGTTGCCTTGGATCACGGCCAACCGCGTTTATTCAATCTTAAAGAAATTATTGAAGCCTTTGTGTTACACCGCCGTGAAGTGGTCACACGTCGCTCAATTTTTGAACTTCGTAAAGCACGCGAGCGTACCCACATTTTAGAAGGTTTAGCGGTGGCGCGTTCTAATATTGATGAAATGATCGCCATTATCCGCAATTCTAAAAACCGAGAAGAAGCCGCCAACGCCATAAGTTCACGTTCTTGGGCATTGCACAGCGATATTATCAATCTACTTGATATTACTGCCCGTCCGGATGATCTTGAAGAAAATCTAGGCATTCAGGGCAAACAATATTATTTATCAGCGGCACAGGTCAATGCGATTTTAGAACTTCGCTTACACCGTTTAACCGGCATCGCTTTTGAAGAAGTGGTTAAAGAATACCAAGAATTATTGGTAAAAATTGCCGACCTTCTTCATATTTTAGGTAGTGCCGAACGTTTAATGGAAGTGATCCGTGAAGAATTAGAAGAAGTGAAATCACAATTTGGTGACGAACGTTTAACGGAAATTACCACTGCCTCAGGGGATATTGATTTAGAAGATCTTATCGCTCAAGAAGATGTAGTTGTAACACTTTCCCATGAAGGTTATGTGAAATATCAACCGTTGACCGATTATGAAGCGCAACGCCGTGGCGGTAAAGGAAAATCCGCCACGAAGATGAAAGAAGAAGATTTCATCGAAAAACTACTGGTTGCCAACACCCATGATACGATTCTCTGTTTCTCAAGCCGAGGACGTTTATATTGGCTAAAAGTGTATCAACTTCCACAAGCCAGTCGTGGGGCCCGCGGTCGTCCAATTGTGAATATTCTGCCGTTACAAGAAAATGAACGTATCACAGCCATCCTACCGGTTTCCGCCTATGAAGAAGATAAATTTGTGGTGATGGCAACGGCCGGCGGTATTGTGAAGAAAATCGCCCTCACAGAATTTAGCCGCCCACGTTCAAGCGGTATTATTGCCTTGAATTTACGTGATGAAGATGAACTGATCGGCGTAGATATTACGGACGGCAATAATGAAATTATGTTGTTCTCTTCTCAAGGTCGCGTGGTGCGTTTCTCCGAAGCCGCCGTGCGTACAATGGGGCGTTTAGCAACCGGCGTTCGAGGTATTAAACTTGCCCTAACAAACGATATTTCAGAAGATGAAAGTGCGGTCGAAATTGAGGACATTTCCGATGAAAATACGGAAGATACCTTGGATCTCAATATCGACAAAGTGGTTTCCTTAGTTATTCCAAAAGGTGAAGGCGCGATCTTAACCGCTACACAAAACGGTTACGGTAAACGCACTCAATTAAACGAATATCCGACAAAATCACGCAACACCAAAGGGGTTATTTCTATTAAAGTGAGTGAGCGTAACGGTAAAGTAGTTGCCGCAACCCAAGTGGAAGAAACCGATCAGATTATGCTAATCACTGATGCAGGAACACTTGTGCGCACCCGTGTAAGTGAAGTCAGTATTGTGGGTCGAAACACACAAGGTGTGCGTTTAATCCGTACCGCAGAAAATGAAAATGTGGTGAGTCTTGAACGTGTATGTGACGTAGATGAAGAAGAACTATCACAAGATAGCGATTCCGAATAATAATTCCAAGTAGTAAAAAGTGCGGTCAAAATTGACCGCACTTTAAACATCCGTCTTAACGATTTACTCCCCAATGACGGGTATCTTTATCAAATTTCATACCTGAATGAGATCCTTCCGAACCGTTAAAATACACGTCTTTATTGGCACAAGCAGAAATAAGCAATGCTCCCACAACAACGAATAATAATTTCTTCATGACATCTACCTTTGTTTACTATAATTAGAACGCTTCAAATTGTAACATAATCTCGGCACGCCAACCACTTCCGTAAAAATCCGACTATCCACAAAATCATCTTATCGTTCATTTTCAAATAGCTTGTATTTGCCGCAAAAGCACTGTAATAACTTGATAAAATATGCCATCCCCTCTACAATGCACGGCCTATGTAGTTCGCAAACCTCCTACATGGACGCATTAAAATATGACTGCGCCCTAACAAAACTAGGTACTAAAATGAATATTTCAAATCCAAACCGTAACCGTAAAGCGGTTGTGATCTTTTCCGGCGGGCAAGATTCCACCACCTGCCTATTTCAGGCCATAGCCGATTACGGCAAAGAAAATGTCGAAACCATCACCTTTCAATATGGTCAGCGACACGCCATTGAGCTAGCAAAAGCACAGTGGATTGCCCAAGATCTTGACATAAAACAAACCTTAGTTGATACATCCGTTATAAAAGCTATTACCCATAACGCTTTAATCGATCAACAAACTAAAATCGAACAAAAAAATAACGAACTGCCAAACACCTTTGTAGACGGCAGAAATGCCTTATTTTTACTTTATGCGGCGATTTATGCGAAGGGGCAAGGAATTCAAGACATCATCACAGGGGTATGCGAAACAGACTTTAGCGGCTATCCGGATTGCCGGGATATTTTCATCAAGTCTATGAATGTTACGCTCAATCTTGCCATGGATTATCAATTCAATATTAAAACGCCTTTAATGTATCTCACCAAAGCCCAAACTTGGCAACTTGCTGATGAATTAGGCGTGTTAGATTACGTTCAACAACATTCCCATACTTGTTATGAGGGAGTGGAGGGCGGCTGTGGCTGCTGCCCGAGTTGTGAATTGCGCAACAAAGGTTTACAACAATATTTGCGACAAAAGTACGGTGAAAAAAATGTTTAAAATTTCCAAAGAGTTCAGTTTTGATATGGCGCATTTATTAGATAATCACGATGGTAAATGCCAAAATCTGCATGGACATACTTACAAATTACAAGTAGAAATCAGCAAAGATTTAGTGAATTACGGTGAGAAAAAATCTATGGTTATGGATTTTTCCGATTTAAAAAATACTGTGAAAAAAGCCATTTTAGATCCCATGGATCACGCCTTTATTTACGATCAAACCAGCAAGCGGGAAAGTAAAATTGCCGCATTATTGCAAGAATTAAATTCAAAAACCTTTGCCGTACCTTTTCGCACTACCGCCGAAGAAATGGCTCGATTCATTTTTAACCGATTGAAATATGATGAAAAACTCGCTATTTCGGCAATTCGTTTATGGGAAACGCCTACTTCTTTTTGTGAATATTCGGAGTAAAGTGCGGTGAAAAATCAAGCTGTTTTAGAACCGCACTTTAATATTGTGGAAATTTTTGAAAGCCTGCAAGGGGAAGGTTTCAATACGGGTATGCCCAGCATTTTTGTTCGTTTTGGTAAATGCAATCTCGCCTGCCCTTGGTGCGATACGCCTTATAATCAATTTGAACGTCAATCAGCCTCGCAAATTTTGGCAAAAGTGCGGTCGTTTTCGGCAAAAAATATTATCATCACCGGTGGCGAACCGACCATTGTACCCAAAATTGAATTTCTACTCGATCAATTCAAAGCAGACGACTATTTTCTTGCCATTGAAACCAACGGTTTAAAAGCAATTCCGCCACAAATCGACTATATTGCCACCAGTCCAAAGCGTCTTTATATGTACAAATATGAACAACGTTGCATTGAATCTGCCGATGAGGTACGCGTTGTAGCAGATGAAAATGTATTACCTTTTTGTGAACTGATGGAACAAAAAATTCGTGCGCAACACTATTATCTCTCCCCTTGTGACATTGACGGCAAAATGAATTTACTGGAAACCATCACCCAGTTAGGCAAACTCAATCAGCGCACGAATAAGCCCAAATGGCAATTAAGCTTACAAACGCATAAACTAGTGGGTATTGAATAAAAAAGTAAACGGTAAAACAGAGCTGATACAATGTTCCCAATGAACTTTTTATACTAGCCATTTTTTTTTAAATTTCGTACTATACGCTATCTTTCTTTTTCCCATTTCTCTTTTATTTATGAATAATCTTGAACTCGAGCAACTTCTCAACCAAACACTCAATTCAAATCAAATTTCCGACTATGCCCCAAACGGCTTACAAGTGGAAGGCAAAACAGACATAAAAAAAATCATCACGGGTGTGACCGCCAGCCAAGCCTTAATTGATTATGCGGTTGAACAACAAGCCGACGCCTTGCTGGTACATCACGGATATTTTTGGAAAAGCGAAAATCCTTGCATTCGAGGAATAAAAGGTAAACGAATCAAAACTTTATTAGTTAATGACATCAATTTATATGGCTATCATTTGCCATTAGACGTACATCCTGAACTTGGCAATAATGCACAACTTGCCAAACTACTCGGTATCGAAAATTTACAACCGTTAGAAAATACCCCGACAAGTATTCCCGTTTGGGGAGAATTAAACAAACCAATAACAGCAGAAGAATTTACCGCCCGTATTGAGCGGGTTCTTCAACGTAAACCGTTAATTTGCACCGAAAACGGACCGCACTTTATGCGCAAAATCGGTATCTGCACAGGGGGAGGACAGGGTTATATCGACCTAGCGGCGGCACAAGGTTGCGATGCATTTATTACCGGAGAGGTATCTGAACAAACCATCCACTCCGCCCGTGAACAAGGTATCCATTTCTTTGCAGCCGGCCATCACGCCACCGAACGCTACGGTATCAAAGCACTCGGCGAGTGGCTGGCAAAAGAATATGGCTTTGATGTGGAATTTAAGGATATTGATAATCCTGCATAATATACTGGTTCAACCAAAAAGCCGCTTCATTGCTCAAAATAAGCAAAACAGGTATAATTCACACAATTTTTATTCAACCAATAGGAAAAAACATGGGTTTCTTAACAGGTAAACGAATTTTAGTCACCGGTCTCGCAAGCAATCGTTCCATTGCTTACGGGATTGCAAAATCAATGAAAGAGCAAGGTGCAGAACTTGCTTTCACTTATCTAAACGAAAAATTACAACCGCGCGTAGAAGAATTTGCTAAAGAATTCGGTTCTGATATTGTCCTTCCTTTAGATGTGGCAACCGATGAAAGTATCCAAAACTGCTTTGCAGAATTAAGTAAACATTGGGATAAATTTGATGGTTTCGTGCACGCCATTGCTTTTGCACCGGGCGATCAATTAGACGGTGATTATGTCAATGCCGCAACCCGTGAAGGCTACCGTATCGCTCACGACATCAGTGCATATAGCTTTGTGGCAATGGCGCAAGCCGCACGCCCTTATTTAAATCCAAACGCTGCGCTATTAACCCTTTCTTATTTAGGTGCAGAACGTGCTATCCCTAACTACAATGTAATGTGTTTGGCAAAAGCCTCATTAGAAGCGGCAACCCGTGTGATGGCTGCAGATTTAGGTAAAGACGGTATCCGTGTTAATGCGATTTCTGCCGGTCCGATTCGTACATTGGCCGCCTCAGGCATTAAAAACTTCAAGAAAATGCTTTCCGCTTTTGAGAAAACCGCCGCATTACGCCGCACGGTAACCATTGAAGATGTCGGTAATTCCGCTGCGTTTTTATGTTCTGATCTCTCCTCCGGTATTACCGGTGAAATCGTTCATGTTGATGCCGGTTTTAGCATCACTGCAATGGGCGAATTAGGCGAAGAATAATTTTTGATTCATTTATTTTGGGCAGACTTATCGTCTGCCTTTTCTCTTTTTTAAAATATAACTATGTTCCAAGACAATCCATTACTCGCACAACTTAAACAACAAATTCACGAAACCAAAGAACGTGTAGAAGGTGTAGTGAAAAGCACCGACAAAGCCTATGGTTTTTTAGAATGTGATAAGAAAACTTATTTTCTTGCTCCGCCTGCGATGAAAAAAGTGATGCACGGCGATAAAATTACCGCCACTATTGAAAAACAAGGCGATAAAGAACAAGCCGAACCGGAATCCTTGATTGAACCTATGCTGACCCGTTTTATAGCCAAAGTGCGGTTCAATAAAGACAAGAAATTACAAGTGCTGGTCGATCACCCAAGCATTAATCAGCCTATTGGTGCGCAACAAGCCAAGTCTGTAAAAGAAGAATTGCAAGAAGGCGATTGGGTTGTTGCTAATCTGAAAACCCACCCATTACGTGATGATCGTTTTTTCTATGCCACGATTAACCAATTTATCTGTCGTGCAGACGATGAATTTGCACCTTGGTGGGTCACACTTGCCCGTCACGAACAATCCCGTTATCCGGTACAAGGCGCCGAACATTATGAAATGCTTGATCAACAAATGCGTGAAGATTTGACCGCACTTCATTTTGTTACCATTGACAGTGAAAGCACACAAGATATGGATGATGCCCTCTATATCGAGCCTGTTGAGCAAAATGGTGAGCAAATTGGTTGGAAATTAGTCGTTGCGATTGCCGACCCGACAGCCTATATCGCGCTTGATTCACAAATCGAAAAAGATGCGAAGCAACGTTGTTTCACCAATTATCTCCCCGGTTTTAATATTCCCATGTTGCCACGGGAACTCTCCGATGAACTCTGTTCTTTAATGGCAAATGAAACCCGCCCTGCCCTTGTTTGCTATATTGAAACGGATTTACAAGGCAATATCGCGACAAAACCGCATTTTGTTTCGGCCTATGTGCAATCAAAAGCCAAACTTGCCTATAACAAGGTCTCCGATTATTTAGAACAAGTAGCCAATGCATGGCAACCGGAAACCGAAGAAATCAGCGAACAAATTCGGCGTTTATACCAATTTACACAATCACGTATTAACTGGCGTAAAACCCATTCGCTATTATTCAAAGAAAAGCCGGATTATTCTTTTGTGCTGGCTGAAAATGGTAAAGTACAAGATATCAAAGCGGAACACCGCCGTATTGCGAATCAAATTGTAGAAGAATCAATGATTATTGCGAATATTTGTGCGGCACAATTCTTAAATGAACAGACAAAAACCGGTATTTTCAACACTCATAGCGGTTTTGATAAAAAATTCTTGGAAAACGCCCATCATTTCTTAATGGCAAATTTGGCTAACGAAGAAAATCAAGCGGAACTTAATGAGCGTTATTCTACGGAAAATTTATCAACATTAAATGGCTATTGCCAAATGCGCCACGATATCGAACCGATTGACGGTGATTATCTCGAATTGCGTCTGCGTCGCTATTTAACCTTTGCCGAATTTAAGGCTGAATTAGCACCGCACTTTGGTTTGGGTTTGGAAGGATATGCCACTTGGACATCACCAATTCGTAAATATTCCGATATGGTAAATCACCGCTTAATCAAAGCCGTACTCACACAACAACCTTATGAAAAACCACAAGACGAAGTGTTAGCACGCTTGCAAGAAGCCCGCCGCCAAAATCGCTTGGTAGAACGTGATATTGCCGATTGGTTATATTGTCGCTATCTTGTCGATAAAGTGGCTGAAAATGCAGAATTTGATGCTGAAGTGCAAGATGTTACGCGGGGAGGATTACGGGTTCAATTATTAGAAAATGGTGCGTCAATGTTTGTGCCGGCCTCTACTCTTCATAATAATAAAGAGGAAATCCAAGTGAATACCGATGAACTCGCCCTCTACATTAAAGGTGAACGGGCATACAAAATCGGGGATATTGTGCGTGTAAAACTCACGGAAGTAAAAGAAGCAACCCGAAGTATTGTTGGTTCGGTGATAATCTAGCATAAAAAATGGCGTTTTCATTAACGCTATTTTTGTTTGGAAAATTAACCACACTTTCCAAAAGTGTATGTATATAGCAATTTCTACAACGCAATCTCATCCAACGAACGTCCGAAACTCGGCATAAAGACTTGCAAGAAATAATCCATTTCTTGGCTATGCCATTGTTGCATTAGGGCTTCCAATCTGGTTTTTGCGACTTTAAATTCTTGATTGCCATTCTCTAGCTCAAATTGTGCTTTAATATAAGCACAAATTAAATCCGCCTGTTTAACCAAATGCTTTTCCTCATCAGAAAAGGTTTCACTGTCTAAATAAGGGGCAAAATCACCTTGCAGTTCTTGCGGTAAAAGACTGATTAAATGAAGTTCCGCCGCGCTCTCAATTTGTTTATAGGCTTGAGTGATTTCAGGGTTGAAATATTTAATCGGTGTCGGCAAATCACCGGTAAAAATTTCAGATGTATCATGATACATCGCCATAACGGCGATCCGTTCCGGATTAACCCGACCGTCAAAAAATTTATTTTTAATAATCGCTAACGCTTGTGCGACAAATGCGACTTGCAAGCTATGCTCTGCCAGATTTTCTTTTTCAATGTTGCGCATTAATGACCAACGTTGAATCAAACGCAAACGATCTAAACAAGCAAAAAAATGACTGGTTTTAATCTCCATATCTCCTCTAATTAGACGGAAGCTCTTCCACCATCACAGACAAATCAAACACTCGTCCTAAACGCATTACTGTTACCGTTACTCTTGTATTCGGTTTGGTATTGGAGATAATTTGCATCATTTCACGGGTTGAAATGCCCTCTTGATTATTGAGTTTTAAGATAACATCGCCCACTTGAATACCGGCTTTTGAGGCAGGACTATTAGGGGTAACGCCCGTAATCAAAATTCCTTGTTCCGCACTGGAATTAATCTCGCTTTGTACGCCAAAATAGCCTCGAATGACACGTCCGTCGCGGATAATTTTATGCAAAACATCATTTGCAATATCCATCGGAATGGCGAAATTTAGACCTTCGGCAATTTCTGTTGACGTTTTACCGATACTCAAGGTGCTGATTCCAACCAACTCACCGGCTGAATTAATTAACGCACCACCTGAATTACCACGATTAATTGAAGCATCCGTTTGAATAAAATTTTGTCTGCCAAGAGAATCCCCCACCGCACTTCGTCCTACGGCACTAATAATTCCCTGAGAAACGCTTTGCCCAAGATTATAAGGATTGCCAATCGCCAGAGCGACATCCCCGACATGAACTTGGCGATTCGCATTTTGTGGGATAGTAGAAAGATTATCGGCATGAATTTTCAACACTGCAAGATCCGTTAAATTATCGGAACCGATCAGGTTTGCTTCATAAATATTACCATTCTGTAATGCCACCACAATCTGATCGGCATTTTGGATCACGTGTTTATTGGTGAGAATATAGCCGTCTTTACTCATAATAACGCCCGATCCCAAATTATTCACTTGCAGTTGATCATTATCGTTAATACTGGCTGATGAGAAAGAGCGATTGTACACATTGACTACCGCAGGCGATGCGATACGAACCGCATTTTTGAAAGAAACAATGTCATCAGAGGTAAAAATATTGCTGCTATTTATTCTTGGCACAGCAAAGAGAATTATGCCGGCAGCGGCTAATCCCCAAAGAGCGGAATAAACAAGTTTTTTAAGCATTTAAGATCCTTTTGGCGTATAAGTTAATTTTATATCATCGCCAATTTGTTGAAATTCGTTAAGTTGCCATAGAGGAGCATCGGCTAATTGTATCAAATGAGGCAAGTTACATAGACCACGAGCTTGTTCGCCCAACAATTTGGGGGCAATATAGAGAATCAGTTCATCCACCAATTTTTGCTCAATCAAACTACCGGCTAAATTTTTTCCCGCTTCGACCCAAAGACTATTAATTTGACGTTTTCCTAATTCAACCATTAAGTCGGATAAGAGATTATCTTGAGGCAAGACAATTTGCTCACAAAACTCAGGAAAACCCGTAAGATCACGCACTTCACTTGAAACCAACCACACCGGTGACACGGTTTCAAATAATTTATGGCTTGGCTGAATGCGATGTTGTGAATCTAAAATAATACGCACAGGCTGCCGCACCGTTTCTTTCGCATATTCTTGCTTGAGATCAACAGGAAAATCGTCCCACCGCACATTTAGGCTGGGATCATCAGCTAAAACGGTAGCGGAAGTGGATAAAAGTGCGGATGATTTTGCCCGCATTTTTTGCACGTCGGTACGTGAGGCGGAACCGGTAATCCATTTGCTTTCTCCGCTTGCCATAGCCGTTTTACCGTCAAGGCTCATCGCTAATTTAAGCTGTACAAAAGGCGTTCCTTCCCGCATACGCTTTAAAAAACCTTGATTAAGCTTTTCCGCAGAATCTTTTAGTAAATTGACCGCACTTTCAATACCTGCTTCGGCAAGCATTTTCAGTCCCCTACCCGCCACCTGCGGATTTGGGTCTTCCATTGCAGCGATAACTTTCACGACACCGGCTTCAATTAAACCCAATGCACAAGGCGGCGTGCGTCCATAATGGGAACAAGGCTCCAAGGTAACATAAGCGGTTGCCCCCTTTGCCTTTTCACCAGCTTGAGCCAGAGCAACCCGCTCCGCATGAGGTTGCCCCGCCTTAAAATGAAAACCTTCCCCTACAATCTCGCCATCTTTCACTAATACGCAACCCACTGCGGGGTTTGGCGTTGTGGTATAAATTCCTTTTGCAGCCAAATCTAAAGCCCCTTGCATAAATTGCTCGTCTTGAACGGTAAATTTATCAGACATCACTAATCCTTCAGACTTTCTATTTCTTTGGTAAATTGATTAATATTATCAAAACTCAAATACACCGAAGCAAAGCGAATATATGCCACCTTATCCATTTCTTTTAATTCATTCATCGCCAATTTGCCGACTAACTGGCTAGGCACTTCACGCTCACCGGTCGCACGTAGCTGCAAAATAATATGGCTAATGGCTTTTTCCACATCATCCGAGCTTACAGGGCGTTTTTCCAAAGCATGCTGAATACCACTGCGAAGTTTGTCTTCATTAAAAGGCTCCCGTGAACCATCGCTTTTAATAATTTTCGGTACGACCAACTCGGCGGTTTCAAAAGTGGTAAAACGTTCATGACAGTGACCGCACTCACGGCGGCGGCGAACTTGATAACCATCGGATACTAACCGACTATCAATGACCTTAGTTTCTTCAGTAGAACAAAATGGGCAACGCATAGGAGATCCTCTCAAAAACGGGCGTCTATCTTAGCAAAAAAAGTCCGTTTTGACGATTGACTTTATTTTTTATTACTTGACATCTTACCTTCTTTTGCAAATAGTAGACCAAACCAATCTGTCGTTTGTTTTACTAATTTCATCAGGTTTTCCTGCTGATCAAATTTTGTCGTTTGAGCCAGCACCCGAGCCCAATAAGGATCGGCTTTCTTTGTATAATGTCTTTGCTTTTCATCTTCGGCTAATTTTCTTAATTTCTCCCAAATAACCTCAAAATTGACCGCACTTTCATCTTTTTCAATAAATTCGGTGATTTTGTTAATCGTTGGAACGAGCTGGATTTCCAACTGACTTTGCAAATACGCCTGTGCGTAAATTTGCAACTGGGTTAATGCCATCTCCCGCTCCACTTGCGGTAATTCAACGGTTTGATCTTGCGTAATTAATTTTGCCGGCATAGTGTTTTCATGTGTGACGGATTGGATCAAATAATAAATCCAAGGGCGAATGCAATAACGCTCTTTATAGTTCGCAAAACGCCATTCAATTACTTGATTTGTTTCACCGAAAAGATTTTGCATATAACCAAATAGGCGAATCGATTGTGTTTTGCCTTGCCAAGGAACATTCAATATGAAATCGACAGACGCATTGTGCGGTTGATCAAGATTCGTGATTTTATTTTTAAATTCCAATACGGTCTCACGCACGGTTTCCGCCGCGACTTGGCCAAATTGCGCACGAGGCAATACACCTTTCACATTAGCTTGGACAAAATATCGATCGAACTCACTTTCATCAAAATACACAAGATGATTATTAAGCGCATATTTATCCAATCCGGTTAAGGTGAAATTTTCGCTGTCGGCGATACGATCGTCTTCATTACGAAAATACACCCCAAGCTGCTTTTCAAAGAAAAATTTCACCGGATTTTGCACAAAACTCACAAACCGATCTAACTCGATTTCCGTTATGGATTCCGTATTTTCCATCAGCGTAACAAATTCTTTTTGTGATTTATTTCCTGTCATCTTGGCTATCGGCAACCATTTAGAGGCAAAAGAGCAGTTAAAATTATCGCTATTTTTAAAATTATTCGGGCTAAATGCCGTCATCGTATGTTGTTGAATAGACAATTTTTCCTCGTCCGTTTGTCCCTGATTGAGATAATCCAATAATTGGCTGACCAGTATGGAGGGTTCTTTGCTTTGGTTATCAATAATTGAACGACCAATATAACTGATGTAGCAATAATCCCGTGCGGCAAGCAAGGCTTCAAGGAATAAATAACGATCGTCATCACGCCGTACCCGATCACCTTTTTGATGATGATATTGCATTAGATCAAAACTGTTTGGCGTTTGTCTGCGAGGGTAATCCGCCTCGTTCATCCCCAATAAACAAACCACCCTGAACGGGACGGCTCGCATTGGCAATAAGGTACAGAAATTTACTTTACCGGCTAAAAATTTCAGACTATTGGGTGTATCTTCCAACTTTATCCTCATCACATCGGCAATCACATCCGCTTGTAATAAAGTATTAAAATGAAGTTCGTCCAGCTGTTCCGCCACCTCGTTAATTTTTTCCTGAATATAAAAGAGGGTGTCGTGGGTTTCTTCATTTTGCACAAAAAAATCTATCAAAAGTGCGCTTAATATTTGCTGCCATTTTTTCATAGAATGGGCTTCTTGAAGCATTTCATACCAAGCGGAAAGCATCGTGAAAAAATGCGATAAATGCCCGGCTAACACGCCCTTCAAACCATAACTGCTGTCAAACCCAAGGCTGTCTTGCCAAATACCGTGTTCTTCACGCATAGCATAGCCCAATAGCATACGTTCCAGGCCGGCTTGCCAAGAATTAAAATTCGTCCCGTCTTGATTTTTTTGTAAACCGAAACGAATTCCCGCCCCGGCTACCCATTCACGGACTAGGGGTAAATCGGAAAGCGAAATGTTAAAACGCTGATGTACGGCGGGAATATCCAATAAAGCGAGTATTTGTTCCGCACTAAAAGTACTTTCTTTTAAATGTAATAGCGAGAGATAACAAGACACCAAAGCGTCACTTTCCGATAATTTGTTATCGGAAATAGAAAAAGGAATCAGCGGCACATCACCATTTTTATGGCCGAAAACGGATTGAATATAAGGGATGTAATGATTAATATCCGCCACCATTACCACAATATCTTTCGGTGTAAGCAATGGATTTTGATTAAACAAATCCAGTAAATAATCATGCAACACTTCCACTTCACGCATTGCGCTATGACAAGAATGTATGCTTAAAGTGCGGTCGTTTTTTTCAATGTTTAAAGGTTGATTGGTTAAATGCAAAATATGGGATTGCAATTGCCCGAGTAACGTCCTATTCGGAATTTCCTCATAAGCGTTCAGTGCATAAGTGGGAATTCGTTCTTCATCCTTAACCAAGATGTAAAGAAAATCACGCCCCATTTTCCCCCAAGCGGCAAGCAGCGGATTGCCGTTTTGCAGTTTTTCCTCATAATAGGTAGTTTCAAGATTGTTATCTGTCAATGCAGAAATCCGACTATCGGAAAAGAGCGGTTGGATTTCCTCTTGTTTTTGATAATGACGGCGTGCACGATTGCTAAGGTAATCCGTCCGTAAATCACGAACATCCCCCCAATATTCCTGACTAGGATTATTAAAAAACAGATGAATATCCAGCTCTAATGACATTGCTTGTAAAACGGATAAATAAGCCGTTGGCAATGCAGAGATACCAAAAATAAAGAGACGATTAGGCAGTTTTTTAGCTTGACTTTTATCGTTTAATAAGGTGAGAAATTTCTCGTGTAAGGCGGCGCGATGTGTGGCTTGTTCACCAATGTCCGCTTTTACCTTTGCAACCAATGCCCGCCATAATATTCCCTGCCAAGTCACATTTCCTTGAATTTGCTGCAACAACACATCGTTTAAATGTGCTTGTTGCATTTTTATTTGTACGGCAATTTGTTCATCTTCATTTCTTTCCCAAGCAAAAATCCATTCGGGACGATAAACTAAATATTGGTCAAATAAATCGGCAATTTTGCTACTTAATTGATAGAGCTTGTATTGTTCCGAATAAGGTGAAGAGGACAAATAATGACGTAAAGGATCGAATTCTTCCCGCTCTAAAAAATGAGGTATTAATCCCATTAAATGCCACATCATACTGTCCTTATCAAAAGGATTCTGTAAAGAAACGGAGGGTAAATTATCTCTATAAAGTTGCCAAATAAAGGTCGCCGGCATTGGAAAGATTAAATTGGCGGAAACGCCGTTTTTCTTGGCTAATTCCATCTGTAGCCATTGTGCCATACCCGGACTTTGCACCAGAATAATATCTTGCTGAAAAGGATCTTCTCTCGGCATTGTGTTAAACAATTCGGCAAGAATCTCTTTCTGTTTTTCAAGTTGATTGGAATAGTAAACGATAAACACGGCACAACCTATCAAAAATAAGCCAAAATGAAGAGCCATTCTACCTGTTTTTTACTCGTTTTTCAGGGAAAATTCACCTTGAGAAGAACGAACAATCACTTGATTGCCCCGGCATTGTATTTGAAATTGTAGGTTATTTTGTTTCACTTGTTGTTCACAAGGTAAACCTAAAAATTGTCGTTGCGCTTGATTTTCGGCAATCTGCAATGCTTGAAAATCATGATAAATTTCGACCGCACTTTTGCGCTGACTTGCCGTCCAGCGATTAAATACCAGAAACAATATGCTAAACAACATAATCGTAAACATCACGGAAGTTAGCGACATCCCTTTATTCATTCGAGGCTTTAAAATCACTCCAACTTTTCTCCGCTAATTGCCATTTACTGTATTGTTGCACCAAAGGTTCGATGATCTTTTTACCATAGGCAATGCTAACCCCTTCTAATGTTAGCCTCCCGCCTGTGATCACCGCTCCGCTCACCCGCCCTTTACCCCGTAATATTAAATCCCCTTCCGCGACTAAAATACCTTGTACCGTGCCATTTACCTCCCATTCCGTTTGTTTCTCATTAAACCAATATAATTGCGGAATTTTGTTCGATACTAATGGGGTAGAAGGCATTGAAAAGAGTGGTCGAAATTCATCAAGATTTTCTAAGCGAATAAAGTTTGCCAACAAACCTTGATTACCCCCTTTCGTCGGCGATTTTTTAAATATAGTAACGCGCCGACACCACAAAGAATACTGAATCGAATCTTCTGCCTTCTCAATATTTATAAAAACTTGCCGAACAGAATCCGAATTATCCAAAGGAAGATTTGAACAGGCATTCTGCCGTTCTAATAAGGTGATTTTTTGTAAAGTTAAAGTTTGTTCTACATAGTTTTTACGTTGCATTTGCTGCGCACGAAAAAAACTCAAGGTGCTATCGTCAAAGAGTAATATCACTGCCAAAAAACCAGAAAGAAAAATCAAAATTGTGAGCGTCACAACGCCCTTTCTTTCCTTTTGTTTCATTACTGATTCCACAATGCCACCACCATTGATGTTTCATATCGAATAGCAGGATTCCCTTTTAAATTACCGGCAAGTTGAATTTCAATGCCTTTTCTTTCTGCAATAAAATTAAATTGCAAATGAGTGATCTCATATTCATTTTCATCAAGTAAATCCGTCCAACCTCCCCCAGCGTTACAGGCTGTTTGTCGAAGTGCTTTTTGGCATTCATTTGATTGACACTTGGCATTGATTGCGCTTTTGTAAGTTTGCTTGGTTTCAACCATTTTGTTATTCAATTTGTAACCGAAAAGTTCTTTTTCGATCCCTTTTGCCACATTTTGATGTCCGTTCAAACAGGTATTTTTAGTATATTTTTCGCCAATACATCCGTTCGCATTGAGATCATAAAAAAACAGGGCGCAGCTATTTTTAGGCGCATTATCCGCTTGTGAAATAATTAACGAAGTGCCTTCTTCATCTAGCTCGAACAAACCGATATTGGTTTCAATCAACTTATTATTTAATGCTCGAAATCCTACGCGACGAAGATCTTTTCCTATAAGCTGAACCGTTCGTTGTAATTCCGCCTGCAATTTTAATTTCAATAAAAGCTGCCGATTCTGAATTTGTATAGCGGTATAAAACTGTGAAACCACTAATAAAAGTGCAGATGAAATTGCTAATGCAATCATTAATGCGAGTAATGTTTGCCCTTTTTTCATGATGTCATCTCGTGCACGCACTAGCGGACTGATTAGGTTTCAACTTTAAACTACCCACATTAAAAAAGGAAAATAATGTACTCTCATCACCTGATTGTAATAAAAAACAATTGGAATCTATCGTATTGCGTATGCCATTAAAACGAGCCACTTCCGTAGGATAAATTTTGGGGCTAATAATCATCGTTTTCTGAGCAAAATAAGGATAGTAAAAATGCGCATAAACCTCTTTTGGGCAACTTGTGGGAGTAAAACAATCGCAAAGTTTGTCATTTTTGACCTGAGCTGTCATACACCATTGCTTTGTCGTGGGATGACGATTTGCCAAAATAAACCAGATTTCAGAAGAATTTTCCGCCCGCCCCTGAATCTGTCGCAAAAATAAATAAAGGCGATGCTGCTCTTTTGCTAAAATCGTCTTAGGGCTATCGGTTTGCCAAAGCGGAACGCTGAAACTCAATGCGATACTGATAATAGCTAAACCAATTAATAATTCCACCAATGTTAAACCTTTGTGCATAAAAACTTTCCTCATTTTTACCGCACTTTAAGGTATTTTTTCATCGTCACAACAACGGTAAATCGCTTTTTCGATCTTGATCGCAAGATTATGAAAAGGATAAGAAAAAATTGTGGTTTTATGATTTTCAGCTGGTTATTTTTACAAATGTCGTTATAATGGCACACAAATTTCGGTTCTTTAAAATCTGGTGAAATTATGAATCCAATGTTGAATATCGCTATTCGCGCGGCACGAAGAGCGGGCAATGTCATTGCTAAAAATTATGAACGCCGTGATGATATCGAAACGCTACAAAAAGGTATCAATGACTACGTTACA
This sequence comes from Rodentibacter sp. Ppn85, assembly GCF_001999335.1. Taxonomy (GTDB): domain Bacteria; phylum Pseudomonadota; class Gammaproteobacteria; order Enterobacterales; family Pasteurellaceae; genus Rodentibacter. The sequence continues at coordinate 25,992 of NZ_MLHS01000019.1, forward strand.
AACATAGATAAAGCTGCGGAAGCAGAAATTATTGAAATTATCCGTAAATCTTATCCCGAACACACCGTCATCACCGAAGAAAGCGGTGCAATTGAAGGGAAAGACAGCGATGTTCAATGGATTGTCGATCCACTAGACGGCACTCGCAATTTCATGAACGGCTTGCCGCACTTTGCCGTATCCGTTGCTATCCGCGTAAAAAATCGTACGGAGGTTGGAGTGGTTTACGATCCTATCCGCAACGAATTATTTACCGCCGTACGCGGTGAAGGTGCAAAATTAAACGAAGTACGCTTACGTGTTGATGCAAAACGCGAACTTCAAGGCGCTATTCTTGCTACCGGTTTCCCATTCAAACAACCAAAACTTATGCCCACTCAATTTGCTATGATGAATTCACTTATTGAGAATGCTGCGGATTTCCGTCGCACCGGCTCCGCGGCCTTAGATTTATGCTATGTAGCGTCAAATCGTGTTGACGGCTATTTTGAAATGGGCATAAAAGCATGGGATTGTGCCGCAGGTGATTTAATCGTACGTGAAGCCGGCGGTTTGGTTTGTGATTTTGAAGCGGGCAATAGCTATTTACGTAGCGGAAATATTGTTGCCGCACCACCCCGAGTACTAAAAGAAATGTTAAATAAAATTCGTCCTTGCTTAGGCGATAATTTTAAAAACTAAAAAACATAAAAAAATAACCGCACTTTTTGCATAATAAAAGTGCGGTTATTTTTTTCGTTTACTCCTTATAAAATAAATATATCTTTATTTCAAACAATCAAATCTATAGTTTTAACAAATTAAATTTTTTGATTTTTATCAAAAAACCTCATCTTTTTATCAGTGATAATTAGTAGAATTTATTTATCTCTACCGGAGGATTACATGAAAAAGTGGATACTTGGCATTGGAGCCTTGAGTATTATTGGTTATTTAGGTGTTGTGGGTTATCTTCATCAATTCGATAAAGGGCAAGCTACAAAATTATTAGTGGAAAATCACTATTCCGGCGACCAACAAAAAGTCGCAGAAACCTTGTTCGGCAACGGATGCCAATATTGCCATAGTCCTAATGCCACACTTCCGTTCTATTCAACACTACCCGTTATAAGTAATAAAATGCAAAATGACATTGAACTAGGGCTTCGTGCATTTCGTACGGATCGTTTACTTGAAGGGGCAAAAGATCCAAGCAAATTATCGCAAGCGGATTTAGCAAAATTACAGCGTGTGATTGAAAATAATGAAATGCCATTACCTGAATTCACTCATTTGCACTGGGGCTCTAAACCTGATGATCAAGAAAAAGCATTTTTACTCGATTGGATTCGTGAAAAACGCCAAATGCTATTACCGCAAGGAACGCCTAATGCCGATGCAAATCGTCTCGTTCAGCCCATTCCGGATAGTATCCTGACAGATGCCGCAAAAGTCGCTCTCGGTCATAGTATTTTCTTTGACGGACGCTTATCGGGCGACGGAAGTATTCAATGCCACACTTGTCACCAATTGGATAAAGGTGGCGTCGATCGTCTTGCCACCTCAACCGGCATTGATGGAAAAAAAGGCCTGATTAATGCGCCGACAGTGTTTAATGCCGCCTTCAACTTTGTTCAATTCTGGGATGGTCGTGCAGCGGATTTAGCCGATCAAGCAAAAGGCCCTCCAACGAATCCTCTTGAGATGGGTTCGAATTCTTGGGATGAGATCGTAGCACGCTTTGAAACGGATGAAGATTTCAAGAAACGCTTTTTAAAAGAATACCCACAAATCACAAAAGAAACGCTGACTCATGCTATCGGAGAATATGAAAAAACTTTGATCACCCCAAATAGTGATTTCGATCGTTACCTGAAAGGCGAACAAACTGCATTAAATTCACAACAACTTCGCGGTTACGAATTATTCAAACAAAATAAATGCGATACTTGTCATACCGGTGTTTCCCTAGGCGGACAATCCTATGAATATATGGGACTTTACGGCGATTACTTTAAAGATCGCGGTACGCCTTTAACAGAGGCTGACGAGGGTCGTTTTGCTCAAACTAAAGATCCTTACGATATGCATCGTTTTAAAGTACCGACACTCCGTAATATTGCTCTCACAGCCCCTTATTTCCATGATGCTTCGGCAGCAGATCTTAAGGAAGCCGTTCGAGTTATGCTAAAATATCAAAGCAATGTTCAGCAACCAAAACAACAAGACATTGATGATATATCCTCATTCCTAGAAAGTTTAACCGGAGAATTCAACGGTGAGAAACTAAAATAGTTTTATAACTTGAAATGACCGCAAGTGCGGTCATTTTTTTATCTATTTTTATTCGGGGAAAATTTCGTCCAGAATCAGGGCTAATCCATCTTCATTATTCGTTGCGGTGACACGCTTAGCGACCTGTTTGATCTCTTCAGGGGCGTTGCCCATTGCCACGCCTAGACCGACATTTTCCAGCATATCAAGATCATTAAAGTTATCCCCAAAGGCGATTGCCTCTTCTTCTTTTACGTTAAAATAACTTTCTAAAAAGCGTACAGCATTGCCTTTTGTCGCTGATTTTTCCATAACTTCTAAGAAATTTGGGTGGGAACGACAAATACTCAAATACGGAAACGCAGTTTTTAAACGATTTTCAACATCAATGATTTCATCCGCCTCACCGATAATTTGAATTTTATGCGGTGAATAGCGCATATTTTCATCGTAAGGATCAATTTGAATTTTCGTCACACTCTTCTCAAAAGCAACCCATTTGTTATTTACATCACGAGCCACACAATCATTATTAGTGTAATAATTCACCCCTAACGCAGGATACTCTGACAAAACACGGTTAATTTTTTGAATATCTTCCGCAGAAATATTTACGGAATAAAGAGCGTTAAACTGACGATCTAAAATTAACGCACCGCTAAATGCCACAATGACATTGTAATGTTCAATTTGCTTGGCATAAGGCAAAATACCAAGAGGAGAACGGGCTGAAATGGGTACAAAAGGAATACCATTTCGGGTAATACGCTGAATAGCAGCTAAGGTTCTTGGGGAAATTTTATGATCGGAGGTTAATAGCGTTCCGTCAAAATCACTGAATACGGCTTTATACATTGTTACTCCAAATTACTGGCAACGGTATTCCCACTAAAAAGTAAAAATACGGTCGCTATTCTTTTTCCAATAAATAAGGATCGGCAAAACCTAAATTTTGCATAATCTGTGTTTCCAGGTGTTCCATTTCTTCGGCTTCTTCATCTTCAATATGATCATAGCCCAATAAATGCAAACTACCGTGCACCACCATATGTGCCCAATGTGCCATAAGTGGTTTTTCTTGTTCTATGGCTTCTCTCTCCACTACTTGGCGACAAATAACCAAATCGCCCAACAAAGGAAGCTCAACTTCATCGGGACAATCAAAGGGAAAAGAAAGTACGTTTGTCGGGCGATCTTTCCTACGATAAATGAGATTGAGTTTGTGACTTTCCGCCTCATCCACAATACGCACTGTCATTTCCACATTATCGCTTTCCGGTTGCACTGCCACTGTTGCCCATTGTGTAATTTGACTTTCCGTTGGTAAACCTTGTGTATTTTCAGTGGCGATCTGTAAATCAATTAATATATTTCCCATACTATCCTGCTAAATTCTCTGTGAAAACCGACCGCTCTTTTTCCCGCTCTACCTTACGTTGTTCGGCTAACGCTTTGCGGCGGGCTTCATCTTTTATTTCCCATGCCTCATAGGCTTGTACTACTTTTGCCACGACTGGATGACGCACAATGTCTTTACTATCAAAATAATTGAAACTCAACTCGGGGACGTTTTCCAACACTTCAATGGCATGGCGCAAACCTGATTTCGTGCTACGAGGTAAATCGATTTGAGTAATGTCGCCGGTAATCACCGCCTTAGAATTAAAGCCGATACGGGTAAGGAACATTTTCATCTGCTCAACGGTAGTATTTTGGCTTTCATCTAAAATAATAAAACTGTCATTGAGTGTTCGCCCACGCATATAGGCTAAAGGGGCGATTTCAATCACATTACGCTCCATCAATTTTTGTACACGTTCAAACCCTAACATTTCAAACAGGGCATCATACAGCGGTCGTAAATAAGGCTCTATTTTTTGCCCTAAATCCCCCGGCAAAAAGCCTAATTTTTCACCTGCCTCTACCGCCGGGCGGGTTAATAACACACGGCGGATTTCTTGTCTTTCCAAGGCTTCTACCGCAGCCGCAACCGCTAAAAAGGTTTTCCCCGTACCTGCCGGCCCGATACCGAAACTAATATCGTGGGTTAAAATATTATGTAAATATTGAATTTGATTTTCACCGCGCGGCTTAATCATACCCCGTTTAGTTTTAATTGTGGTGCTGTAAACCTTGCTTTCTGTACGATTGAGATCCGCCTGAGAAAGCATTCGGCTTTCTTGTAACGCAATATGTACGTCTTCTAAATCTAATTCCGTGACTTTACCTTTAATAGGGGCGGTTTCCAGATATAAATCTTGAATTAATTTGACCGCACTTTGCACAAGTTTTTCGTGGTGAGGTTTAGGGTTTTCCTCATTTGATTTGATAGTAAACGTGAAGTTATTTCGAGAAATATTGAGATTAAATTCTGTTTCAATCAACTTAAGATGCTCGTCAAATGCACCGCAAAGTGATTGAAGACGTGTATTGTCTTGGGGTTCGAGAGTGAATGTTGTCATTAAGATTGCTTATGGTTAATTTTCAGTTGGAGATTATTTTAATCAATTATTGGGAAGTGCGGTCAAAATTAACCGCACTTTTTAACAACGTTTAACGTACTTTCAGTTCCGGAAATAACATTTCCAGTACATTCAAAGTGACACGACGGGATTTTCCGGCATAAGGGAAAATATGCATCATCATCATCGGATTGAAGTTTGCTTCAATCACCCCCCACGACTGCAAATTATTTTCCGCCGGTTTGGTTAAATCCGGAATAATCAAATCCACGCCGCAAACGGTAGCCCCCATCGCTTTGGCAATACCAACCGCAAGTTGTTTATAACTTTCATGCATTTGTTCCGTCACATCAATAGAATCGCCGCCGGTACTAATATTTGAATTAGCTCGTAGCTGCACAATCAGATCTCTTGGCGGGATAGAATCGACCGTCCATCCTTGTTCTTTTAATTGAAGTTTCTCAATATCACCCAGAACAATTTTTTTCAATGGGGTACGACTGCCGTCTCCACGCAAAGGATGATCGTTTTTCATTGCGACCAATTCTTTCACAGTATGTTCGCCGTCACCTACGACATTTGCCGGCACTCGTAATAATACCGCCAAGGTTTGCCCGCCCAGTACAAAGAAACGATATTCGGTACCGATTAAATAATCTTCGATCATAATTTCGTTATCTTCACGGAAAGCGATTTCTACCGCTTTGGCAAAATCATCGCGGTTTTGTACACCTTGTTGGAAAATCGTGATACCCAGACCAAAATTCGTGGATTTCGGTTTAATCACTACCGCACGGTTTTCAAAAAGCGGAAAACTTTCAACCGCAGTTTTCACATCCGTAAATTCAACACTTTGCGGCACATTAAAACCGGCTTTTGCCAACACTTTTTTGGTAACCACTTTATTTTCCATAATTAACGGAGAAATATAACTATCATGTGAAGTCATATTGCCGTTTTTCACATATTCAATATGATCACCGTATTGCAAACTGAGGAATTGATCACGCTCGTCCAGAATTTCGATCTTCAGCCCTTTTTGAATTGCATCAAACATTAATGCCTGTGTCGAAAGTTCCATATTGTCAAAAGCGGACAAGGCATAGAAACGTTCAAACGCATTTTTCTTATTGCCTTTCGCAATATCCGCCCCTAACTGCTGATAGCCCCCGAATTTATCAATGGCAACGACGATGTTAGCGCAGAGTGTGTCGCGCGGATTCGCAAATTGTGCAAATTTTTCTTTTACGATAGCTTTAATTTCATCACTTGCTTGAAGAACGTTAAGCATATTCATCATTTCAAGTAATACTAACTCCCCTTCCACAGCGTAAGCCGTTGGTGATAAAGGGTCTTCCCAAGACACTTCGGCAAGGCGGGTTTTACCTAATTCTATGTCACCTTGATCAGCAGTGTGATCCAGCCATGCCATCAATAAAATGAAATAATGGACGAACTTCGCATCTTCCAACGTAATGCCATACGGTGTAAAAGGATTGAGATCAAAAAGACGGAACTCAAGATATTGGATACCCGTTTTGAGTAAATCACGGGCTTTTGCCGCACCACGCAAACGCACATTAGAATAGAATTCTTTTTCTGCAATCAACTTACCGCTATTTACCCAGTACTCAAGGCTATCAGCGTAGGATTGTAAACTATTGAAAGAAACCTTGATTTCAGGATCATTCACATAACCGAAAGGACTTGAACGCAAACTACGCACATATTGATTGGGCTGAAGCGGTGTTCCGTCACGAAAATAATTTTCATCAACCGTTGGCGTAGCAGAGAAGAAATAAAGCAGAATCCATTGATAGCGAAGGAAATTTTTCGCAATTTTTAGATATAAATCATTCTGAAAATCCACCGCACTTTTTTGTTCCGTTTGAGCTTCAAAAAGCGCTTGAACAAACGCCGGATCCAATTGGAAATTATAGTGAATGCCACTGACCATTTGTTTATATTTGCCATAGCTTTTCACTAAATGCTCACGATATGCTACATCTTTCGGATTATCCAATTGTGCAACCTTAATTTGCTTTTCCGATGGCAACCCTGCCGGCATACTGAATGGGAAAATATATTCACTTTCGGGAAGGGTACGCAATGTCACTTCATGAATAGCCGAAAGCCAACGCAGCGCATCTTCCAATGTTTTAGACGGTGGCGTGATCAATTCAAGCTGGCTTTCTGCAAAATCAGTTTGAATATAAGGATGAAAACTACGATTACCAAAGGCTTTCGGATGTTCGGTAGTGACAATAGAGCCATCCGCATAGACACGTTGGCTTTCTTTTTCAATACCAAATAAACCTTGTTGAAAAAGTAATTCGAGATGATGTTGTTTAATGATGTTCTGGATATTCATAGTAAGCCCTTTTAGAAAAGAACCATTATGGTTCGATTCTTCAGAAAAATAAATAAGAAAATTGAATATAACGAAAATATTAATTTATATAAAAAATGCGCTCATTTCTGACCGCACTTTTCTTACTATTTTATTAATTTTCTCATTCGAATATTCAACACTTCTACTACTACAGAAAAACCCATTGCGAAATAGATATAGCCTTTTGAGATATGTATATCAAGGCTTTCTGTAATGAGGCTGATTCCCACTAAAATTAAAAATGCTAAAGCGAGAATTTTTAACGTCGGGTGAGTATCCACAAAATCACCGATTGGTTTCGCTGCAAATAACATCACTCCGACAGCAATGATGATCGCTAAAATCATCACCGGTAAATGCTCTGCCATACCGACGGCGGTAATGACCGAATCAAGGGAAAATACAATATCTAATATGGCTATCTGAATCAATACACCAAGATAACTGACTTTCTTTTCATTTTCATTTTTATGATGATCTTCAGGATGAAGCACTTCTTTAATTTCACCGATACTTTTTACTACTAAGAACAGCCCACCCAAGAATAAAATTAAATCCCGTCCGGAAATCTCTTGATTAAATAAAGCAAACAGCGGTTCGGTTAATTTCATCATCCAAGCAAGCGACATCAAGAGTAAAATTCGAGAGATCATCGCTAAAGATAAACCGATAATACGCCCGGACTGACGCTGATGTGCCGGTAAACGTCCTACTAAAATACTAATAAAAATAATATTATCGATCCCTAAAACAATTTCAAGTGCGGTTAATGTCGCAAGAGAAAGCCAAGCTTCGGGATCACTAAGCCATTCAAACATGATTTGTTCCTATAAAAATTCAAAAAGCGGATCATAATCACTTTATAAAGAAAAGCAATGAGTATTTCATCAACTTCTCAAGGTTTCATAGATCGTTTCCGCCAATTTTCTTGAAATTCCCGGCACGGAAGCAATCTCGTCCACGGTGGCATTTTTCACGCCTTGCAAACCGCCCAAGTATTTCAATAAGGCTTGACGGCGTTTCGCACCGACCCCCTCAATACTTTCCAACCCACTGTGAGTAAAAGCGTTTTGACGTTTTTTGCGGTGCCCGCTAATGGCGTGATTATGACTTTCATCACGAATATACTGGATTAAATGCAGAGCTAAACTATCATCGGGTAAATGAATCTCACGGTTTTGTTTGCTGATAATCAGCACTTCTTGCCCTGCCCGGCGATCTACTCCCTTCGCCACACCAATTAAGTGCGGTCGGTTTTTATCCCATTTTACATTCAAATGAAGAAATACATCTAAAGCACGATTAAGTTGCCCTTTTCCCCCGTCAATAAGGATCACATCAGGGATTTTTTCCTCTTCTAAATCACGGTCATAGCGTTTTTTTAGCGCTTGTTCCATTGCCGCATAGTCATCGCCACCGGTAATCCCCTCAATGTTAAATCGCCGATAATCGGATTTTAGCGGGCCTTCTTGATTGAACACCACACAAGATGCCACCGTTTGATTTCCCATCGTATGACTAATATCAAAACATTCCATTCGCTTAATTTCCGACACGTTAAGTAATTCGCATAAGGCTTGATAACGCTCGGACATTCGTGAGGATTGCTTGAGTTGGGTGGCAAGCGCCGCTTTCGCATTCACTTGTGCCAGCTGTAAATATTTTCCTTTATCCCCTTTTACGCTTTCTTGGATCGTAACTTTTCTACCTGCTTGCTCCGTAAGTAGTGTTTCCAATTCTGTTTTTTCAGCGAGTTTTCGATCCACAATAATGCTATTTGGAATACTTCTGCCCTGATGCCCCTGTAAATAAAATTGCCCGACGAAGGTTTCCGTCAACTCGGAAAGATCCGTATTTGCCGGCACTTTAGGGAAATAACTGCGATTGCCCAATACTTTTCCTTGGCGGATAAACATCACTTGCACACAAGCTAAACCATGTTGATAAGCAATAGACATAATATCCATATCGTCCAATCGCTCGTTAGACACAAACTGTTTTTCGATGACAGAACGCACCGCTTGAATTTGATCGCGATAACGTGCCGCTTGCTCAAAATCCAAATCTTGGCTTGCCTGATCCATTTTGCCGATCAAATAATCCAGCACTTGTTGATCTTGACTTTGTAAAAATAAACGGGCCAGTTCCACTTGTTGAGAATACTCTTCATCAGTTACATAGCCTGCCACACAAGGGGCGGAACAACGCCCGATTTGATATTGCAAGCAAGGGCGGGAGCGATTGGCATAAACAGAATTTTCACACTGGCGCACCGGGAATAATTTTTGGATCAAAGATAAGGTTTCCCGCACAGCCCCTGCGTGGGGATAAGGGCCAAAATATTCACCGGCAATTTTTTTTGCCCCACGATAAGCGGTAATACGCGGATGACGATCTTTAGTCAATAAAATAAAAGGATAGGATTTATCATCACGCAGCAACACATTGTAACGGGGCTGATACAGTTTGATGTAATTATGCTCTAATAACAGCGCTTCCGTTTCGGAAGAGGTGATCGTGGTGTCAATATGATGAATGGAGGCGACCAACGCTTCCGTTTTCTTACTACTGAGATTGGATCGAAAATAACTTGACAGACGCTTTTTTAAATCTTTCGCTTTCCCCACATAAATAACCTGATCTTTATCGTCATACATACGATAAACGCCGGGTTCATGAGAAACATTTGTTAGGAATTTTTTTGCCTCAAACATCTTAATTCGCCGCTAAAATCGACCGCACTTTTTCTAAATCCGCTATCGTATCCACGCCCACCGCAGGCACTTCCTTCGCCAGTTCCGCATGAATTCTCGCCGCATTCCATAGCACTCGTAGCTGTTCCAATTTTTCTAAATTTTCCAACACGGTAGGTTCCCACTGCACATATTTCTTGATAAAACCGGTACGGTAAGCATAAATACCGATATGACGCAAATATACATCCGTCAATGCTACTTTCGCGACATCCTGCAAGTCCATAAATCGGTCTCGATCGTAAGGTATTACCGAGCGAGAAAAATACAGCACATAGCCGTCTTTATCCATCACCAGTTTAACCACATTAGGATTAAATAATTCTTCCGCTTCGTGAATTTTCACTGCAAGGGTTGCCATATTCACGTTAAATTTTGCTAAATTTTCCGCTACTTGTCGAACAATCACCGGCGGAATAAGCGGTTCATCACCTTGAATATTCACGATAATTTCATCATCGGGAATAGCAAGTTTTTCCACCACCTCGGCTAAACGCTCTGTGCCGGAATTATGCCGTTCCGATGTCATACAAACTTCCGCCCCAAAACCTTGTGCAACTTTCTCCACATTTTCGTTATCGGTCGCAATAATCACGCGACTTGCCCCTGATTGTCGGGCTTTTTCAAATACGTGTTGAATCATCGGTTTTCCGACAATTTCCGCAAGAGGTTTCCCCGGCAAACGGGATGAAGAAAAACGAGCAGGGATAATGACAGTAAATGACATAAAATATTCCTTGTTATCTTTAATAATCCTAAAGGTTTAATAGCCTAAAAGTTAATCAGTGATCTTTTCCGCTTTTTCGGCAAGCAATATCGGTATGCCGTTTTCGATAGGATAAGCTAAATGTTCATAGCGACAAATGAACTGTTGGTTTTCGGCATCATATTGCAAGCGGGCTAGGCAACTAGGGCAAGCGATGACTTCAAGTAACTTTGGGTTTATTCGCTCAGACATTTTTGTATCGCTCCACCAATTCGCCAATTTTCTGCCAAAAGTGCGGTAAATTTTCGCCTTGTTTTTCAACCTCTGTTATTTCCGCCTCTACCGGCACATACCACCAATTTTCTTTTGCAAACTCTCGGCATTTTACCGCATCTTTTTCCGTCATAAAGAGCGGTTGGTTTTGTGAGAATTTTTCTAACTGAGCCAGTTCAAAATGTTGATGATCCTGAAAACCTTGGGTTTGTATTAATTTGATTCCTAATTTTTCCAACATTGTAAAAAATCGTTGCGGATGGCCAATTCCCGCAATTGCAGCCCCGGCGGAAAATTCACTTAATAAGCGTTTTTCGCTCGTTTTTAAATTAATTGCATAGCGAGGAAGTAAGCTCATCACTACATCGGAATAGCGGTTTTTCCCCCCGTTAGTAATAATCAGATCTACCTTTTTTAATCGGGCGGGTAATTCCCGCAATGGTCCGGCAGGCAATACAAAACCATTGCCAAGCCCTCGTTCGGCATCCATTACTACAATTTCAACATCCCGTTGTAACTTATAATGTTGTAATCCATCATCTGAAATAATGATGTCGCAATCCCCCTGCTTCAAGAGTAATTCAACGGCTTGCCGGCGATTTGGCGAAATCACCACAGGCACACCGGTGCGTTTAGCAATGAGAACTGGTTCGTCTCCTCCTTCAAAGGGATGCGTATCCGTTGTAACCAGCAACGGATAAGTTTTAGCCTGGCTACCATAACCACGAGAAATAACACCGACACGCCATCCGTGTTTTTTCATTTCTTGCACCAACCACACCACAACCGGCGTTTTGCCATTACCGCCTACAGACAAATTTCCAACAATCACAACAGGTTTCGGCGCACGATAAGAAGCGATGAAACCTAAAGAAAATAACACTCGGCGAGTTTGGCTAATTAACCAAAATAACAGCGAAAATGGTAGAAGAAACCAAGCAAGTTTGGAATGAGAATACCAAAATGGCATAAATGTTCCTCTCAAAAGTGCGGACAAAACAACGCGGGTTTTTTAACCCGCGTTTTAGGGGCTTTGAACATTTTGTTTTTTACCTGCCTTGTTACCAAAATTGCCATAGACACAGAAGAAAGTACCGTAAATAGCGGGACTATTTACAAGCTTTCCGAGGCAATATGTAGCAACTTTTACCACAGCCACTCAAACCTAGCTGCTAAACTGCATACTATGGAGTTGCTTGTATGCCCCTTCCAAAGCGAGTAGCTCATTATGACTACCCCGTTCGCGAATTTCCCCATGTTCGACCACAAGAATTTCATCCGCATTTTCAATCGTAGATAAACGGTGCGCAATCACCAATACCGTACGATCTTTTTTCAATTCGTCAAGTGCTGATTGAATCGCTCGTTCGGACTCCGTATCAAGGGCGGAAGTCGCTTCGTCTAAAATTAACACCGGTGAATTACGAAGTAAGGCTCGGGCTATCGCCAAACGCTGACGTTGTCCGCCGGAAAGGCTCGTGCCGTTTTCACCAATCATAGTATCGAACCCGTTTGGTAATTTTTCGATAAATTCTAATGCATAGGCGGCTTTTGCAGCGGCGATAATTTCCTCACGCGAATATTTATCGCTTGCTGCATAAGCGATGTTATTTGCAACCGTATCATTAAATAAATGCACTTGTTGTGAAACGACCGCACAATTTTTACGCAAATTTGATAGACGATAATCTTGGATATTCACACCATCAAGCAAAATTTCACCTTGTTCAACATCATAAAAACGGGTAACAAGATTTGCGATGGTGGATTTCCCCGAACCGGAACGCCCTACCAAAGCAACGGTTTTTCCGGCGGGAATCTTGAATGAAATGTGATTTAAAGCAAGATCGGCTTTAGCTTGATAAGCAAAACTAACATTCTTAAACTCCAATTCGCCTTTTGCCGGTTCCGCTTTATAAGTGCCGTTATCTTTTTCCGATTCTAAATCCAAAATTGCAAACAACGTTTGACAAGCAGCCATCCCTCGTTGAAATTGGGAATTAACATTGGTTAAAGATTTAAGCGGTCGCATCATCGCTAACATGGATGAAAAAACGACGGTAAAAGAACCCGCACTTAGATTATCATTGGCAATTAATGGCGTAGTGGCCAAATAAAGCACGGCGGCTAAAGCAAGCGAGGCAATAATTTGTACTATAGGATCAGAAATAGCATCTGCAGTAACCATTTTCATTCCCTTGCGACGCATATCATTACTGATGTGATTAAAACGCACTTCTTCCACGTTTTGACCGCCAAAAGATAAAACGACTTTATGCCCTTTCAGCATTTGTTCCGTGGTAGAAGTCAATTCTCCCATTGAGTCTTGGAGATTTTTACTGAGTTTGCGGAAAATTTTTGACACTATACGAATCAATATGGCAATAATCGGCCCGATAATGAAAAGTACTAAAGTTAATTGCCAACTGGTATAAAACATCACAACAAGTAAGGAAATGATATAAGCTCCTTCACGCACAATGGTAACAAGAGAATTGGAAGATGAATTAGCGATCATTTCGGAGTCGTAAGTAATCCGAGAAAGTAATTTTCCTGAGGGGTTACTATCAAAAAAACTAACCGGCATAAACATTAAATGTTTAAATAAACGGCGACGCATTGTCATCACAACCTTGCCGGAAACCCATGCCAGACAATAGTTAGAAATAAAGCTACTCAGTCCGCGTAGAAAAATCATGCCGACAACAACAAAAGCCATAATTTTTAAAAAAGAATGATCGGCTTTACCAAATCCATCGTCAAGCAAAGGTTTCAACAAATAAATTAAGCCGGAATCCGCCAAGGCATTCAGCACAAGGGCAACCGCAGCAACTACCAGCCCGGATTTAAAGGGTTTAATCATTGGCCACAAACGCTTAAATGTTTGTATGGTGGAAAGATCTTTATCTTGCATATTAATTGGTTATCTTCAAAAAATTCGTCGCATTGTACCTTTTATTTAGGCGAGAATCCAATCGGGCGGGCATACCAAGGCGAAAAAGCACTTTTTTGGCGTGAGATTCTCCATCCGTTATCATAAAAACTAACACGAATTTGCCCCGAAACAGCCGTATTTTCGACCGTACTTTGGTGTCGTTTAAGGCGTTCAATAACTGTTGGATGGGGAAATTTCCAAGGATTCCAACGCCCGCTTGAAATAATCGCAAAATCTGGCTTGGTGAGTGAAACCAAAGTCTCACCGGTAGAAGTTTTGCTACCATGATGTCCGACTTGTAACACATTGATTTTTCCTAAAGTACGGGAAAAAACTTGCTCGTTTTTCGTCTCTGCATCGCCGGTAAGCAAGACACGATATTTGCCATCCTCTAATAAAATGACACAAGAACTCGAATTATCCGCCCGTATGACAACTTTCTGCGGAGAAAGAATACGAAAATGAATTCCCTGCCATTCCCATTCTTTTCCGGCAATACAAAAATCCCGATGAAGTTCACCATAGTTTTTTTCAGACGAAGTGATGAGTTCTGCATTCGGATAATTTCTTAAAATGACCCTTGCCCCACCGGAGTGATCATTATCGTCATGGCTTAAAACTAGTTTATCCAAACTTATTCCTTCTCGCTGTAAATAAGGCAAGATTTCTAATTCAGCCATTGAACCGCCTTTCCATGCCGAACCGGTATCGTATAAAATCGCCCGACTATTTTTTACAATCAAAGTTGCCAGCCCTTGTCCCACATCTAAGGTATCCAACTGCCAAATCGGTTTCTGATATTGTCGAATAGCAACAAACAACAAAGATGAAACGGCAATACCGACAGAACCCCAAACGGCTTGTTTTTTCCAAATTATCGGCAATGCGCTATTAATATCTAATGTAAAATATTTCGCTGCTTTTATTTTCCAAGATTTTTGCAAAAGGCTTTTTTCACGGTAGATCCCAAGAATGATCAGAAGAAAAAATAGGCTGAAAAGTGCGGTTAAAATGAATGATAAATTCAATGAAACACTAAGCCGATTACCCTGAAAAAAGGAAATAAGTTGTGTAATACCTTCTGCCAAACTATTTGCCAATTGCCAAGAATACATCGTACCATCGCTTAACACGGCAAATAAGATCACGGGGACAAGAAAAAAACTGTATAAGGGAACCGCTACCAAATTGGCGAAAAAACCGCTCGGCGATATTCCATTAAATAAAAGAAGTTGTAACGGCGTAAATAACAGCAATAAACCGAACTGCAAATGAAATAAGCCAAAAATCCACCTCACTTTAGATGAAAAAGGTTTAAACTGCCATTGAAATAAAGAAAGAGGTAGGTAACGATACCAAATAATTAAACAAAATACCGCTCCTATCGAAAGCCAAAAACTTGTTGAAAGAGGCATAAGAGGGTCACACAGTAGAAGAAAAGTGATGATTAGGATAAAAAGCCGGAAAGCGGAATAATAACGGCGTTGTGATTGTATTGTTAAAACCAAAAACAAGGCGGAAATTGCCCGAAAAGTAGGAACGTTAAAGCCCGCCAAATAAGCATAAAATAAGGCAAAAAGAGCGCCGAACCACAGAGGAAAAGCAGGTTGAATATACTTTGTCGGAAAGAAAAACTGCGCTAATCTAGCCAATAGAAATCCCATCCCCATAGCTAACCCGATATGTAAACCGGAAATCGCAATTAAATGTCCCGTATTCGTCTGCTGATAAATTCGCCACGTAGTTTGATCCAACCACGCCCGCTCCCCAAAAGCTAAAGCTATCAGTAAACCTCGTAAAGAAAGCGTTTCGGTTTGTTTTAATGCCTGCCATAACTTTTTTTCCCGCCATGAAAAATTACTGTCGATTTTAACCGCACTTTTTAAATTTCCGGTTGCCGTCACACCTTGAGAAAAATACCATCGTTGGCGATCAAATCCTCCCAAATTCAATCTTGCAGAAAGCGGTCTTACAGAAACTTCGCCTTGCCATTTTTCGCCTAGAAAAGGCTTTGCTTGCGCTTTCCAATTAAGAAAAATTCGTTGTTCCTTGTTATTTAGTATCGTACGAGCTATCACGGTTTGGTATTCTTGCTGATGTAACAAACCTTCAATTTGTAAAACTAAATTTTGTTTTTCAGGCAAAATTTCATCGGCTTGTTGTAATAAATTCAATGCAACAGAATGTGTATAGCCGAATGCCAAAACAACAACATTCAAAATAATGAAACAATGAAACAGCCATATTTTTTTGAACCAATAGAATAAAAATGCGGTCAGAGTGAAAATTAAATTACATAGTAACGTTTGTTTCCAACCGAACAGCATAAAATCAGGTAGGAATACTAACGATAACGAAGCACAAATAAGACTTATTGCCAAGGTAAATAAATTTAAAGGCATGGGAATAAGAGTAATGAATGAAATGTGCGCACACTATTATTTTTAAATTAATAAACAATCTTTTTTTCTAAATTTTGAGAGCTTGATCGCAAAATAAAATTTTAGTGAGGAAATTTTGTTTGCTAAAAGAGGCAACATCTGATATTTATATCGCCTTCAAAAAGGTCGGGTTCTCAATAAAAATTGAGAATAAATTATTAATGATAATGACAGGAAGTAGTGAAGTTCGCGCTTAAATTCTGTTTGTATTAGGAGTGAGATATGTCAAAAGCAACATTAAGCTTATTAGAGCTGGCAGGCGTAAAACCATATCAACCAAAAAAAGATGAAGAATACATGAATGAAAATCAACTTCTTCACTTTAAAAAAATCTTAACGGCTTGGCACGAACAAATCGTGGAAGAAGCATCGCGTACGGTTGCTCATATGCAAGATGAAGCGGCTAACTTTCCGGATCCTGCAGATCGTGCGACACAAGAAGAGGAATTCAGCCTGGAATTGCGCAATCGTGATCGCGAGCGTAAATTAATGAAAAAAATCGAAGCCACATTAAAAAAATTGGATACCGGTGATTTCGGTTATTGTGATTCTTGCGGTGAAGAAATTGGGATTCGTCGTTTAGAAGCCCGTCCGACGGCAGATTTGTGTATTGACTGTAAAACCCTTGCAGAGATTCGCGAGAAGCAAGTTGCGGGTTAACTTACCATTCATTTAGAAAAAGTGCGGTCAAAACAACCGCACTTTTCGCGTTTTAAAAACGGAGTTTATTATTCTTACTTATATTAAAAATTTGTTTGGCAAAAAGAAAAAAGTGCAGCCGCAAAAGGCACACCAAACAAAAGCTCATTCTAGACGAGTTGAGCAACCTACCGGGCAATATGTAAATAAAAAAACAGCCAATCAGTCTCATCGTTATGATAAGACTGTGATTAAGGCGACAAACTTTGGCATTCATCCATGTATGTTTAGCCGTAATGCACTTTCTGTGGTTGAAAAATTACAACGCCAAGGATTTGAAGCCTATATTGTTGGCGGTTCTATTCGCGATATGTTATTGGGCAAACATCCAAAGGATTTTGATGTGGCCACCAATGCCCGTCCGGAACAAATCCAAAATATTTTCCAACGTCAATGCCGATTGGTCGGTCGTCGTTTCCGTCTCGCGCATATTATGTTTGGTCGCGATATTATTGAAGTGGCGACTTTTCGTGCCAATCATAATGACGCACGTAATGAACGCCAAGCCAAACAAAGCCATGAGGGAATGCTCCTACGTGATAACGTATATGGCACCATTGAACAAGATGCAGAACGCCGCGATTTCACGATAAATGCCCTTTATTACAATCCGCAAGATAATACGCTACGCGATTATTTTAACGGGATTGAGGATTTAAAGGCTGGTAAATTACGCTTAATTGGCGAACCGATAACCCGTTATCAAGAAGATCCCGTACGAATGCTACGTGCCATCCGTTTTATGGCAAAATTGGATATGTTTCTTGAAAAACCAAGCGAACAACCTATTCAGGAATTGGCTTATTTGCTAAAAAATATTCCGCCGGCACGTTTATTTGATGAAAGTTTAAAATTATTACAAACAGGTCATGGTGTGAAAACCTACCGTTTACTCCGCCAATACGGCTTGTTTGAACAACTATTTCCCAGCCTCGTACCTTTTTTTACGGAAAAGGAAGACAGTTTTGCCGAACGTATGATCATTACTGCGCTCACCTCAACGGATGAACGTGTTGCCGATAAATTGCGTATTAATCCAGCATTTTTATTTGCCGCATTCTTTTGGTATCCGTTACGTGAAAAAGTAGAAATATTAAAAAATGAAGGCGGATTAAACAACTATGATGCCTACGCCCTTGCCGGCAATGAAATACTAGATTTATTCTGTCAAGCCTTGGCTGCACCGCGCCGTCATACCACAGTGATTCGTGATATTTGGTTTTTGCAATTACAATTGCTTAAACGTACCGGTTCTGCACCTACGCGCGTGATGGAACATCCTAAATTTCGTGCGGCTTTCGATCTATTAGCGATGCGTGCAGAAGTTGAAGGTGGGGAGACTATTGAGCTTGCTAAGTGGTGGCATGAGTATCAATTCAGTAATAGTGATCAGCGCAATCAACTTGTAAAAGAACAACAATCTTTACATCCAAAACCGAAGAAAAAATACTTTCGTTCCCGTAAACGCCTCAAACCGAAACCGATAGAATAGCATATGATAATCGTATATATTGCCCTTGGCAGCAATTTAAACACCCCTATTGCGCAACTCAATAGTGCGTTAAACACCATTGAAAACTTACCGCAAACCAAACTTCTTGCGGTAAGTTCGTTCTATCAAAGCAAGCCACTTGGTCCTCAAGATCAGCCGGATTATGTCAATGCGGTGGCAAAAATAGAAACCTCTCTTTCGCCATTATCATTGCTAGATGAATTACAACGCATCGAAAATGAACAAGGACGGGTGCGTTTGCGCCGTTGGGGTGAAAGGACATTAGATTTAGATATTTTGCTCTACGGCAATGAAATTATTCAAAATGAACGCCTAACCATCCCCCATTATGATATGCATAATCGGGAATTTGTCGTCGTCCCCTTGATGGAAATCTCGCCGAATCTAACCCTTCCCGATGGAAAGAATATCACAGAGTTAGGCGAGTATGTCACCCATCATTCAATGAAAAAAATCAACATTATCTAACCATTGCATAAAGTTGACTTTTATTTGTCGTCCCCTTCAATATTAGGGAGTTGTATTTAGCCTACGGTATTCATCACAAGCGTTCTGTAGACCATTATCACAAGCTTTGCCAAACCACTCTTTTGCTTGAGATTTACTTTGCCGAACACCATACCCGTTTTCATAAATCACTCCCAAATTATATTGTGCATCCGATGCATCTTGCTCTGCTGCTTTTTTATACCATTTTACCGCTTGGAGGTAATCCTGTTTTACACCGTATCCATTGACATACATCCCAGCAAGATTATATTGCCCGTCAACATCACCCTGTTCTGCCGATTTTTGATGCCATTTGACAGCTTGGTGGTAATCCTGTTTTACACCTAACCCATCGGCATACATCATGCCTAAACTAGTCTGAGCTTCAGCAAACCCTTGCTCTGCCGCTTTTTGGTACCACTTCACCGCTTGGCCATAATCCTGCCTCACACCTAGTCCGTAATAATACATCCATGCTAAATTCGATTGAGCCTCTGCAAATCCTTTTTCTACCGCTTTTTGATACAGCATTACTGCCTGATGATAATCTTGTTTTACACCTAGCCCATTGGCATACATCATACCTAAATTATTCTGGGCTCTTTCATATCCTTGTTCTGCTGATTTCCGATACCATTTCACCGCTTGGTGATAATCCTGTGCCACAACCTGTCCGTAGAAATACATCACCCCTAAATTATTTTGAGCCTTTGCATCGCCTTGTTCTACTCCTTTTTGATACCATTTGAGAGCTTGCTGATAATCCTGTTTTACGCCATGTCCCTGGTAATACATCACTCCTAAACCATTTTGCCCCCGAGCATCCCCAAGCTCTGCCAAGGATTTAAATAAATTAAAAGCACTTTTGTAATCTTTTTTCCCATCAGCAATTTTCGCTTGTTTATATAAACTATCTGCCGAATTGATATCGGTTAATGCGTGGATACTTGCGCTTGAAAAGGTGAAAAGTGCCGCAATAAGCAGTTTTTTTTCTAATTTCATTGAATTTTCTCTTTAAAAAATGGATAGGGGCAGTGTTTTTATCATAAGCTTATAAGGTCAATTATACGCCCTAAACTTCGTTACATTGAGTTAGACTACATACAAATTTACCAGTATGCTCTACATATTAAAGTGCATCTTACGACCTTAACTAACCTTAACCAGACTTGCTCATTGATAAAAACGTTTCCTTTCAGTAGAATTCACTAAACAACGAACTCATACTTAATATCGATTGTATGAAAATCTCTACTAAATAAAATTCGAATAGGAATTTTAAAATTTTTTAATCGGTTTAACGTTTTGTATAACAACAATGTAACAAAAAACAACCATACTTGCCCTCAATGTGAGGTCGTTTTTACACCATAACCTTATTCGATTTTTTCAATAATTCGGCGTGAGATTTCTTTTGGTCTTTCATTTTTCCACTGATTTCACGACGTTGCGTAGAAAGTTCCGCACTACGAATAGTGTAATCATCAATACGAGTTTCATAATCATCACGCATATTTTCAATAATGGCGCGCACATCTGCAATATCCATATCATCACGAATATATTGATTTAAGTTATCAAGCAATAACACCCGTTTTTGATTGTCACGAATTTTACGGCTGATATCTTCAATATCACGTTTTAGCTTATTCTTTAAACGATACATACGCACATATTCCAACACTTCTTGAAAAGATTGTTTATTTACGGTTTCCATAGTTGCTCTCCCAACAAAATTATTGGCTGTAATTTAGCTTTTTTTTCTCTATTCGTCAAAACCTTAAATTTAAATTTTCCGACCGATGTAAAAAAGCAAAGATTTTTCGAAAAAACGTTGATTATCCACTTTTATAGTGATAAAACATGGAACATTATTTTCTAAAAATGAGGCAATACGATGTCACAAGTCTTCAATTTTAGTGCCGGTCCGGCAATGATTTTTCCCGAAGTATTACAGCAAGCCCAATCAGAACTGACTAACTGGTTAGGGCAAGGTGTTTCCGTGATGGAAGTCAGCCACCGCGGTAAATATTTTATGGAACTCATCTCAGAAGCAGAAAAAGATTTACGTGAAGTCTATAACATCCCGAATAACTATCGTGTATTATTTTTACAAGGTGGGGCTCGCGGTCAATTTGCGGCATTGCCAATGAATCTCATCGGCAAAAAAGGGAAAGCGCTTTATTTAAATAGCGGGCATTGGTCTGCAACTGCCGCCAAAGAAGCCCGTAATTTTGCGGAAATTGATGAAATTAGCATTATTGAATATGTTGATAAAACCCGTACTACCGGCCTTGATTTTACTAATATCGCCGATCAATATGACTACGTCCATTATTGCCCTAATGAAACCATTAGCGGCGTAGAAATTTTTGACATACCGGAGGTCGGAAATACTGTACTCGTTGCGGATATGTCCTCTAATATTCTTTCTCGTGAAATTGATATTAACAAATTCGGCGTGATTTATGCCGGCGCACAAAAAAATCTCGGCCCCGCCGGTATTACCTTGGTGATTATTCGTGAAGATTTGATTGGCAATGCGCGCCAAGAAACGCCTTCTATTTGGAACTATGCCATACAATCCGATGCGGATTCTATGATCAATACCCCACCAACTTTTGCTTGGTATCTCTGCTCTTTAGTATTTAAACACATTAAAGCACTTGGTGGCTTGAAAGTACTTGCCAAACGAAATGAGTTAAAAGCTAAAACCCTTTACGATTATATAGATTCCAGCAAACTCTATCAAAATGTTGTAGCAAAAGAAAACCGCTCCACAATGAATGTAACCTTTGTTACCGGTAATCCCGAATTAGATGCAAAATTTGTGGCGGAATCCACCGCAGCCGGTTTACAAGCCCTAAAAGGACACAAAGTATTAGGCGGTATGCGAGCCTCTATTTATAATGCAATGTCGTTGGAAGGCGTGGAAACACTAATCAAATTTATGCAAAAATTTGAAGCGGAAAATTTATCTTACGCACAATAATCAGTTTTTACATCAAATACGGGCGTAACAGTACGCCCTTAAATTTCAATATAAATTCAATATAAAATTATGCAGTACATAAACATCACTAATCAGGGGGTAAAATCCCTCTCACCTTATCAAGCAGGCAAACCGATTGAAGAGCTTGAACGTGAACTCGGCATTTCCAATATCGTCAAACTTGCCTCTAATGAAAATCCATTCGGTTTTCCCGAAAGTGCAAAACAAGCAATTATCAAACAGTTAGATCAGCTTACCCGCTATCCCGATGCAAACGGTTTTGAGCTAAAACAAGCCATTGCAAAAAAATTTGGCGTTCAGCCGAATCAAATTACCTTAGGTAACGGTTCAAACGATTTACTTGAACTTTTCGCCCATACTTTTGCTGGTGAAAGCGACGAAATCATTTATTCACAATATGCTTTTATCGTTTATCCCCTTGTTACAAAAGCGATTAACGCCACTGCAAAAGAAATTCCGGCAAAGGATTGGGGACATAATTTAAGCGGATTTTTGACCGCACTTTCCGACAAAACTAAATTAATTTTTATTGCGAATCCGAACAATCCGACGGGGAATTTTCTAACGGAACAAGAAATTGACGAGTTCTTGGCAAAAGTACCGGAAAACGTACTGGTAATATTGGACGAAGCCTATACGGAATTTACTCTCCCCGAAGAACGGGTAGATTCTTTCGGTTTATTGAAAAAATACCCTAACCTGATCATTTCCCGTTCACTGTCTAAAGCCTACGGATTAGCCGGTTTGCGTATTGGCTATGCAGTATCCAACCCTGAAATTGCCGATTTATTAAATCGCGTTCGTCAGCCGTTTAACTGTAATAGTTTAGCGCTTGCCTCAGCGATTGTAGTGATGAATGATGATGCCTTCGTTGAAAAAGTGGCAGAAAATAACCGTGCTGAAATGGCTCGTTACGAACGTTTCTGCCAACAATACGGCTTGGATTATATTCCCTCAAAAGGCAATTTCATTACAATCAACTTCAAAAAGCCTGCCCAGCCAATTTATGAGGCGTTATTACGAGAAGGCGTGATTGTCCGCCCGATTGCAGGCTACGGGATGCCGAATCATTTACGTATTAGTATTGGATTACCTCACGAAAACGACAAATTTTTTACCGCACTAATTAACGTGCTAAATTTAACTCAAACTAACTAGGAGCTTTTATGACGGCAGTAACCATGATGGGAACACCCATTGAAATTAAAGGCAATTTTCCACAAAAAGGTGAAAAAGTCGATAATTTTATCTTAACCAATAAAGATCTGGCGGATGTCACCTTAGAAAGTTTTGCAGGTAAACGCAAAGTATTAAATATTTTCCCAAGTATTGATACCGGTATTTGTGCGACATCGGTACGTGTATTCAACCAACGTGCGGCAAATTTGGAAGATACCGTCGTATTATGTATTTCAGCGGATCTCCCTTTTGCTCAAGTCCGCTTTTGTGGGGCTGAAGGCATTAAAAATGTGCAAACGCTTTCCACCTTCCGTCATAAGGACGTTCACGAAAACTTAGGCGTAGATATTGTAACAGGTCCGATTGCCGGTTTAACCGCCCGCTCGGTGATCGTGTTAGATGAAAACAACAATGTACTACACAGCGAATTGGTGTCTGAAATTAAAAGCGAACCGAATTATGATGCGGCAATAGCAGTGTTATAGAAAATCGGTATTATGTAGTCTGTAGAAAACAAAAAGTGCGGTCAAAACTAACCGCACTTTTTACTATCCGAATACCGGTATTATTTGCCGATAACCTCTAATCCGCCCATATACGGACGCAACACTTCCGGTACAGTAACTGAACCGTCGGCATTTTGATAGTTTTCAAGCACGGCAACTAACGTACGCCCTACCGCTAAACCCGAACCATTTAACGTATGCACTAAACGGGTTTTCTTATCGCCTTTTGCTTTGCAGCGGGCTTGCATACGACGGGCTTGGAAATCCCACATATTAGAACAAGAAGAAATCTCACGATAAGTATCCTGTGCCGGCACCCACACTTCCAAATCATAGGTTTTACAAGAACCAAAGCCCATATCACCAGTACAAAGTAATACTTTGCGATAAGGAAGATTGAGCAATTGCAATACTTTTTCCGCATGGCCGGTTAATTCTTCAAGGGCTTCCATTGATTTATCCGGCTCAACAATTTGCACCATTTCCACTTTATCAAACTGGTGCATACGAATTAATCCTCTCGTATCACGTCCGTAAGATCCTGCCTCTGAACGGAAACATGGCGTATGTGCGGTCATTTTGATCGGCAATTCTGCGTCATCAAGAATCACATCACGGACTAAATTCGTTACCGGTACTTCCGCCGTTGGAATTAATGCGTAAGGCTGCTCCCCTTCTAAGGCATTGGTGTGAAATAAATCCTCACCAAATTTTGGTAATTGCCCTGTACCGTAAAGGGTCGCATGATTCACTAAATAAGGCACATAGGTTTCCAAATAACCATGTTGTTCTGAATGAAGATCCAACATAAATTGGGCTAAAGCACGATGCATTTTAGCAATTTGCCCTTTCATTACGGCAAAACGCGCCCCCGCCAATTTTGCTCCGGCGGCAAAATCTAAACCGTCAATTTGCTCGCCCAAAGTAACATGATCCTTAATTTCAAAATCAAAGGTTCTTGGCATACCCCAACGTAAAATTTCGAGGTTTTCTGAATCGTCTTTACCAAGCGGCACTTCGTCTGCCGGTAAATTTGGAATGGTTAATGCAATTTGATTGATTTCGCCAAGTACGGCATCAAGCTGCGTTTTCGCTTCGTTTAATTGCTCCCCCATATTATCGACTTCGGCAAGCAATGGGGCGATATCCTCACCGCGGGCTTTTGCCGCCCCGATAGCTTTCGAGCGAGTATTACGTTCCGCCTGCAAGGTTTCGGTTTTAACTTGAAGCGTTTTACGCTGTTCTTCCAACGCCACAAGTTTTTCGGTATCAAGAATGAAGTTACGTTTAATTTTTAGTTTTTCTGCGACTTCCGTTAAATTATTACGGATTAGATTCGGATCAATCATTGAACTTCCTTAGTATTTGTTGAAATGAGAATGACCGTATTCTAGCGTGGATTGACAAAATAAACCAGTTAAAAGCCAAGAGATAGCAAGGATTTTATAAAAATTAAAAAAATTTTAAGCCGTATTTTTCACTTTTAAACAAACTGATTTTATTTTTGATCCAGTTCACACTTTTATCATTCCGCACTATTAATTTTTTTATAAAAAGAGTACAGTGAAGATAGTTTTTATCACTATAGGAGCTTAATATGTTTCCAGAATTCAGAGACTTAATCACTAGACTTAAAAATAATGATGCTTACTTTGAGCGTCTATTTAACAAGCATAATGAGTTGGATCAAGATATTAAAAATAAAGAAGAAAACATTCAGCTTGCAACCCACACGGAAATTGAAATCTTAAAAAAGGAAAAACTACGAATTAAAGACGAACTTTATGCCTACTTGAAACAGAAAGCGATAGAATAGAAAACAAAAGTGCGGTCAAATTTAACCGCACTTTTTTGTTTTTGGGGCTGACGTAGATT
>NZ_MLHS01000002.1 GCF_001999335.1 Rodentibacter sp. Ppn85
ATTTAGCGTTAAGAAAATGACAATAAAGCAAAGATCAGCGATTTAACTGGGGCGTGTTTTCTTTGCCTACTTTCTTTTACACGAGTAAAAGAAAGTAGGTCGCCTTCAGGCGAAACCTGAATTAAGTTAAAAAAATACTTTTGATAAACACAACATTAACATTGTAAGGATCATCATGAATATTTTAATCATCGGAAACGGCGGTCGTGAACACGCGCTTGCTTGGAAAGCCGCTCAATCTCCACTAGCCAAAAAAGTTTTTGTCGCACCCGGCAACGCAGGAACGGCACTGGAAAGCAACATTGAAAACGTTAATATTGCTGTTACTGATATTCCGGCACTTGTTAAATTCGCACAAGATAATCAAATCGGCTTAACCATTGTTGGGCCTGAAGCTCCGTTAGTTATTGGTGTAGTGGATGCATTTCGTGCGGTAGGATTAAAAATTTTCGGGCCAACACAAGCGGCAGCCCAATTAGAGGGTTCGAAAGCTTTTACTAAAGATTTTTTAGCCCGCCACAAAATTCCAACAGCGGAATATCAAAATTTCACAGAGGTAGAACCAGCATTAGCATATTTGCGGGAAAAAGGTGCTCCAATTGTCGTGAAAGCAGATGGTTTGGCTGCCGGTAAAGGCGTGATTGTAGCGATGACACTACAGGAAGCGGAAGAGGCGGTACGTGATATGTTATCGGGCAACGCCTTTGGTAAGGCGGGTAGCCGAGTGGTGATCGAAGAGTTTTTAGATGGTGAAGAAGCCAGTTTTATTGTGATGGTGGATGGCAAAAATGTTGAACCGATGGCAACCAGTCAAGATCATAAACGCGTGGGTGAGAACGATACTGGGTTGAATACAGGGGGAATGGGCGCTTATTCACCTGCACCGGTGGTTACAGCTGAGATTCACGATCGCATTATGCAGGAAGTCATTTATCCGACTGTAAACGGCATGGCGGCGGAAGGGAATGTTTACACCGGTTTCTTATATGCCGGTTTAATGATTATGCCGAACGGCCAACCGAAAGTGATCGAATTTAACTGCCGTTTTGGTGATCCGGAAACCCAACCAATTATGTTACGTTTAGAGTCCGATCTGGTTGAACTTTGTCTTAAAGCCTGTGAAGGCAAGTTAGATGAAATTCAATCCCAATGGAATCCAAAGGCTTCATTGGGTATTGTATTAGCGGCGGAAGGCTATCCGGGGGATTATCGCAAAGGCGATGAAATTATCGGTTTGCCGCAAAGTGCGGTTGAAAATGAAAAAGTTTTCTTAGCGGGTGTGGAAGCCAAAGGCGGGAAATTGCTTACCAATGGCGGCCGCGTATTATGTGCTACTGCCTTAGGCGACAGTGTATTGGAAGCACAACAAAAAGCGTTGAAACTAGCAGAACAAATCCAATGGAACGGTCGTTTTTATCGTCGTGATATTGGTTATCGTGCAGTTGCTCGTGAAAAGCAAAAATAATGGAAAAATTACTCATAAATCACCGAAGTGATTTATTCGCTCTTGCGGAGCCGTTAGCAAAGCCAACGTTCAAAATCCGTCGGATTTTGTGACCGCACTTGACGTCAATTTTTTTCATTAACTTAAAATAGGAAAATGCATGGATTACAAAAATAAATTACTCTGTCGTATTCGTACCATTAGTTTTTTCTTAACATTATGTAAGGATAAAACACAATGGGAAGTTGCACTCCATTCTGTGAAACGTGAAGTCGATTTATTGTTGCCGGCGATGCAAAAATCTGGTTATGTTTTGCAATCCATTCGGATTATTACCAATCCTTTCGGTGAATATTTAGATTTAACCGATGTGAAAAATGCAAAAGCGGATTTACAGTACTTAACGGGTTTACTCAATAAATTGAATGAAAGTGGCGTACGTATTCGCTTTGCGATCGGTGCAGCAAGCAATGTTCAGGAAATCGCATTGCTGCCTGAACTTATCGCTGATTATGGTGATTTATGTAATGCTTGCGTAAATGTACCGTTAGATGAAAATGGTATTTTGAATAATCATTTGATTGAGCAATCTGTTAGTGCGGTGCAACGTATTGCTCAAATCACTCCGCGTGCTGAAGGCAATTTTAACTTTACTGTAAATTTTAACTGCAAACCCTTTATTCCCTATTTTCCCGCCGGTTATCATTTGAGCCATTTGCCGAATAGTTTTGTTATTGGTTTGGAAACGCCGGATTTGTTAGTGGCTGCGTTAGAATCAGTTTTGAAATCCTCTCATAATCAGTTTTATGCCGACTGCTATCAGTCTATGTTGAAAGCGCTACAGTATCATGTAGATGAAATCCTTGCCACGTTAAGTGCGGTTAAATTATCCGGCAATTTTGAATTTGTCGGTATTGATAGCTCGGCAGCACCATCGAAAAACTGTGCTTCTATAACGAAACTGTATGAGCTTATGGGGGTTCCATATTTTGGAGCGGCCGGTACGATTGAAGTATCGGCATTACTAACCAAAGTATTTAAATCCGTGCAAAACGTGCCGCTGGTGGGATTCTCAGGTTTAATGTTGGCAGTAACGGAAGATCTCGGTTTGGCACAAGGCACGCAACAGGAACAGTTTGATATTCGCTCATTGCTCACTTATAGTGCCGTATGCGGTATAGGCTTAGATACGGTACCTGTGGCCGGCAATGCCAGTGCGGCAAGTATTGCTGCGATTATGCGTGATGCGGGGACCATGGCATTTCGTTTAAATAAGCCGTTGACCGTGCGTTTATTCCCTATTCCGAACAAAATTGCTGGTGAAATATCCGAGTTTGAAAGCGATGATCTGTGTAATTGTCGCATTCTGGGTATTCCGTACCAAGAATAGAAAATATTGAAAAAATGACCGCACTTTTCCTATGAATCTTTTTCATTCCTTAGATGAAAAAATATGTACTAGATTTTAATTAAATTTAAACCAATAAGCGGTTACACTATAGATCGCAATCACATAACAGGAGAACACAATGTTTACTAAAAATATGAATATCGCCGACTACGATCCGGTATTATGGCAAGCGATTCAAGATGAAAACCGCCGTCAGGAAGAGCATATCGAATTAATCGCTTCTGAAAACTATGCCAGTCCGCGTGTGATGGAAGCACAGGGTTCGCAATTTACCAATAAATACGCTGAAGGCTATCCGGGCAAGCGTTATTACGGCGGTTGTGAGTATGCGGACATTGTGGAACAACTCGCTATTGATCGTGCAAAAGAGTTATTCGGTGCAGATTATGTGAATGTTCAACCGCACTCAGGTTCTCAAGCCAATGCTGCGGTGTATGGCGCATTGATTAATGCTGGCGATACTATTTTAGGAATGGATTTAGCGCACGGCGGCCACCTAACACACGGTGCAAAAGTCAGTTTCTCCGGTAAAATTTATAATTCGGTGCTTTATGGTATCACTGCGGACGGTTTGATTGATTATGAAGATGTGCGCCAAAAAGCATTACAATCTAAACCAAAGATGATTGTAGCCGGTTTCTCCGCTTATTCTCAGGTAGTCGATTGGGCGAAAATGCGTGAAATTGCCGATGAAGTCGGGGCATATTTATTTGTGGATATGGCACACGTTGCAGGGTTAATTGCCGCGGGATTATATCCAAATCCATTACCGCATGCCCACGTAGTGACTACAACGACCCATAAAACCCTTGGCGGCCCGCGAGGCGGTTTAATTCTTTCTTCTTGTGGCGATGAAGAAATCTATAAAAAATTACAATCTTCCGTATTCCCGGCTAATCAGGGCGGTCCGTTAGTTCACATTATCGCAGCGAAAGCGGTATGTTTTAAAGAAGCCTTAGAACCTGAATACAAAGTATATCAAGCCAACGTGTTGAAAAATGCTAAGGCGATGGTAGAAGTATTTAAACAACGCGGTTTTGATGTGGTATCAAACGGTACGGAAAATCATCTGTTCTTGGTGAGTTTCATCAAACAAGGCTTAACCGGCAAAGCTGCCGATGCGGCATTAGGAAAAGCAAACATTACCGTGAATAAAAACTCGGTGCCAAATGACCCGCAAAAGCCGTTTGTAACTTCGGGTATCCGAGTGGGTACACCGTCAGTAACCCGTCGTGGTTTTAATGAACAAGATTGTCGTGATTTAGCCGCTTGGATGTGTGATATTTTAGATGTCCTTGGCAAAGAAAACGAAGAACAAGTTATTGAAGCGACTAAAGAAAAAGTATTAGCAATTTGTAAACGTCTTCCTGTTTACCCTGCGTAATTTTTTATACTCATCATATAAATAAGCGACGATATTCATCGTCGCTTATTTTTTTTATATAAAAAGATGAAATTCGCACAAAATATAAATTTCTATTAGAGAATATTTTTTCTTTATCCTTTTAGGAAAGAAGATTTTCATTTGAAAAAGTGCGGTCAAAATTAACCGCACTTTTTGTGATTAAGGGAGTTCGTCCACTTCTTTATCTACTTTTGGCGGAATCATATGTTCGCGTCTCAATCCGACATCATAAGCAATGGCAATTGCAATAAAGATGGAGGAATAAGTACCGAATCCAATCCCGACAAGCAATGCTAAGGAGAAGTTATGAATAGACGGACCGCCGAAGAAGAACAATGCGATAACGACAATTAGCGTTGTTGCAGAAGTCATAATTGTTCTTGATAAAGTTTGAGTCAGGGAAATATCAATAATATCAATTGTATCCAATCGTCTGATTTTGCGGAAATTTTCACGAACCCGGTCAAACACAACAATACTGTCATTGATGGAATAACCCACTACGGAAAGAATTGCCGCCACGAAAGTTAAGTCCATTTCCACTTGTAAAGCTGAGAATACGCCAAGGGTAATCACAACGTCGTGGGCGAGAGAGGCGATGCCCCCTAAGCCTAAACGCCATTCAAAACGTGAACCGATATAAATTAGCATCATAGCCAGTGTGGCTAAAGTGGCATAAACCGCTCCTTGTGCCAATTCTTCTCCAACGTTAGGCCCAACGAATTCGATACTTTTAATTTTAATACCGGAGTCGAGTTCTACCAACATTGATTTTACCCGATCACCAATACCCGAATCATTATCAGAGGCCGGTAAGCGAATCATCACATCCTGAACGGAGCCGGTAGTCTGCACAATAGGGCTTTCAATACCGTGTTCTTTCAGTTTATTACGGATCTGTTCAAGATTTGCCGTTTGAGAAAAGTGAGTATCGAATACTACGCCACCGGTAAAATCTAATCCCCAGTTAAAGCCTTTTGTGACGATAAAAAACATTGAAATCGCCATAAAAAGTGTTGAAACAATATAGCCCCATTTACGTATTTTCATAAATTCGGCTAATGGGAACGGAAGTTTAATTCCGTTAATTTCCTTGATGAGATGTCCGTTTTTATCTCTTGCGAAAAGTGCCATAGTCACCTCAATTAAATAGAAAGTTTTTCAACACGTTTGCCGCCATAGATTGCGTTTACCAGAGCGCGAGTTCCGGTAATAGCGGTAAACATGGAAATTGCCACACCCAATGAGAGGGTAATTGCGAAACCTTGAATCGGACCGGTTCCCACTGCATAGAGAATAATGGCCGTTAAGATAGTGGTTAGGTTCGCATCAAAAATAGAGGTAAATGCTCCATTGTAACCTTCATTAATAGCCTGTTGGATAGGGCGCCCGTTACGGATTTCTTCTTTAATGCGCTCAAAGATCAATACGTTGGCATCAACCGACATTCCAAGGGTTAACACGATACCCGCAATCCCCGGCATAGACAATGTTGCACCCGGAAGAATAGACATTAAACCGACTAACAAGACAATATTAATAACCATTGCAAGGCTTGCGATAATACCGAAAAGCTTATAGTAGATAAGCATAAATACGATAACAGAGATTAATCCCCAAAAGCTGGCGTTCATACCTTGCTCAACATTTTGCGCACCAAGTGATGGACCGATCGTGCGTTCTTCCACAATTTGTACCGGAGCGATTAACGCACCTGATTTTAATAAAGTGGAAAGATTATTGGCTTCCGCCATACTGCCTACACCGGTAATTTGGAAGTTTGCGCCAAAGCGGGCCTGAATCGTAGCAACGTTGATTACTTCTTCGCTTTTCTCAAGAATGGTTTTACCGTTCTCATCTTTCTTGCCGTTGTCTTTATATTCAACGTAAAGGGTTGCCATTGGTTTTTTATAGTATTTTTTGGTGAGTTGAAGCATTTGCTCCCCACCTTCACTATCTAGAGTGACACTCACCTGTGGCATTCCAGATTGATGATCGAGTGCGGCACTTGAGTTGATGATATGTTCACCGCCTAAAGACGGGCGTTTTAACAATACAACGGGATGCCCCTCACGATTATATTTCACTTCTGAATCAGATGGGATAATACCGCGAGCTGCCGCTTCCGCATTTACCGTAGCGTTCACCATGCGGAATTCAAGAGTTGCTGTCGCACCAAGAATCTCTTTCGCGCGTGCGGTATCCTGTACACCTGGCAATTCAATGACGATACGTTCTGCACCTTGACGCTGTATTACCGCTTCCGCCACACCTAATTCCGAAACACGTTTACGCAAAATTGTTAAGTTTTGCTCAATCGCCAAATCGCGTGCTTCATTAAGTGCGATTGTAGATAAGGATAAATTTAGCGTATCGTTGCCTGAATCGCTCACGTCTAAGGTTGGATGAGCTTGACGAATAATGCGGGTCGCTTTTGAGAGTTGATCCGGATTGGCAAGCGTAATGGTTGTACCGAAATGATCGGCATTCTTAATCCCCGTGTATTGAATTTTTTCTTTGCGAAGATCGTTACGCAATGTGTCCTGTAATTGTTCTTGACGTTTTGCCAGTGCGGAGTTCATATCCACTTCCATCAAGAAACGTACCCCGCCGCGTAGATCCAAGCCCCATTTCATTGGGTTTGCCCCTATACTGCTTAACCAAGTAGGGGTTGCCGGTGCAAGATTTAAAGCCGTGCTATAGTTTGTACCGAGTTTTTCGGCAATTTTGTCCTTAGCAAGTAACTGATCGTCCGTATTATTGAAACGGGCTAAAATAGAGCCTTGTTCAAGAACAATGGATTTTGTCGGAAGATTATTGGCTTTTAAGACCTCTTGAACCTGTCCTAATGTAGTCGTATTAGCTTGTTGCCCCCGAGTACCTGAAATTTGCACTGCGGGATCTTCACCGTAAATATTTGGAAGAGAGTATAAAACACCAATGGCGACCACGAGGATCACCATTAGATTCTTCCATAATGGGTAACGATTTAACATAGTTGTCCCTTTATGAATGGAGGATTAAAGAGTCTTTACAGAACCTTTTGGAAGAATAGTCACAATATAGTTACGGTTGATTGTGATTTCCGTTGTTTCATTTAATGCAATCACCACACTGTTATTGTCTTCAATCACTTTGGTGATTTTACCCATCATACCGCCGGCAGTGAGTACCTCAGAGCCTTTGGCTAATTCAGACATCAATTTTTTGTGTTCTTTGTTACGCTTCGCCTGAGGGCGATAAATCATAAAGTAAAAAATTAAACCGAAAATCACGAAAATAACTAACGTGGACATTGGACTTTGAGCTTCCATTTGATGTTTTCCTTATTAAACTTAAGTTGAAAATTGGGCGATAAAATACCATAAATCGCACAAAATGTGAAAAGCATATTGATTGATTGCAGAATTTATTGCGGCCAAAGTTTTTTGACCGCTTTATTTATAAAGCGTCTATATTAGAAAGAAGGAAATTTTTTATTGGATTAAATCGGATAAATTATCTTATGGATTTTAAAGGTACACGGCTATCCGTTTAAAAATACGCATCCATTAGTCACTCCGAAAATCACAAGGCAAAAATAGAAAATATCTCCCATAAAACACGCTAAAAAATAACCGCACTTTTAGGTTTTAAGGTGCGGTTTTGTTTGAATAGGTTGTTCTAATGAAATTTTAGAATGAAAAAATGCTTAAAAATTTTATTAGTACTGGTGATTGCAATAATCATCGGTTTATTTTGGCTATATCGTTATCTGGAATGTAACCCGATACCGCTAACCCTGGGCGGCGGGCCTTCCGGTCCCCGTCCGGAGCGTTGCTATACCAAGCAAAAAGAACAACAGAGGAACACAAACATGGCAAAATTAACACAACTGGCCGCCTTAGAATTTACGTGCCAAAAAGAAGCGCGACCGCCTCTCTCAGAAGAAACCCGGCAATTATATAACTATGCTCTTTATCATGACCTGCATAATATGTGGGAGGGAGAGAAAGGCGATGAAGTATGGAACGGGCTGCCTATTACCGCATTGCTGCCGCCAACGGCGATTATAAAGCCAATATTCGCTTGCAATATCTGTTACAAAGCGGACGGATTAGCAGTGATATGCCGCAAACGGAAGTGCACAATCTGAATGAAGAATTAGCAAAACAACTGCCTGCCACCGCTTATTACAATCTATATGGCTATTTAGATGTGGGGTATGGGGTACGTACCGAAAAAGACGGTCAATATGCTTATTTAAGAAAAGCGGCGGATTTAGGCAGTCGGGAAGCACAGTATGTCATAGCAGAGATGTTATTTGATATGGATAAAGAGGAAAGTCAAGAAGCTTTTAAATATCGTTTAAAACTTGTTCAACAGTTGCGGACCTGTGCATCCGAATAAGGGGTAGGCGATGCCTCATCTAATTTAGGATCGAGCTTTAAATTTAATAAAAAGTATGTAGAAGCAGTAAAAAGTTATCATCAAGGTGTTAAAAACGGCGATTCAATCTCAGCAGTCGTGCTTAGAGAGGGGGTTAGCAAAAATATAGCTAAAGAAAGTTTTGATTTTCTTGATGTAGTTCCTGATGAAGAACGTTCAAGAAGATATGAAATTATTCGGAAATATTTATCACGCTATGACTATCTTCAACCCAAAGTCCCCGACTTAGACGATATCGTGCCGTTACCGCCCGCCCCTTTGCCGGAATGGGACGGCAAAATTGCCTTTCAGCGTTGGTATGAAGGCGACGCGCCGCCCAAACCGAGTGAAGCCCTGATGTTAAAACTGGCAAATCAGGCGGGCGTTCGAGTGGATAACGGGCTAGATTTAGAAACGGGTTTACCGAAGAAACCGAAAAAATAATGGAGAAATGACTTATAAATCCCTGAGGTGATTTATTCGCTCCTACAGAGGCGTTATCAAAGCCTTTTAAGTCGATAACCACCTTCACAGAAGGTGGTTTTAGTTAGCAATAAAAAGCTCACCGATGTGAGCTTTTTTGTTAATCATGTAATCCCAGCTTTTTCTCAAGGTAATGAATATTCGTTCCTCCCTTTTGAAAATTTTCATCTTCTAAAATCATTTCATGTAACGGGATATTCGTTTTAATACCATCAATAATAGTTTCTGCCAAGGCATTTTGCATACGACGAATTGCCACTTCACGCGTATCGCCATAAGTAATCAATTTTGCAATCATGGAGTCATAATGCGGAGGCACGGTATAACCACCATACACGTGAGAATCCCAACGTACCCCTAACCCACCCGGTGAATGTAAGTGAATAACTTTGCCCGGTGACGGTAAGAAAGATTTTGGATCTTCCGCATTGATACGGCATTCAATCGCATGACCTTTCACTTTCACATCTTCTTGTTTAAAGGAAAGTGGTAGCCCCGCGGCAATTCGTAACTGCTCTTTTACTAAATCAATGCCGGTAATCATTTCGGTAACAGGATGTTCCACTTGGATACGGGTATTCATTTCAATGAAATAAAACTCACCATTTTCATATAAGAACTCAAAGGTACCCGCACCACGATAACCAATTTCCACACAAGCATTAGCACAACGAGAACCGATATCACGGCGTAATTCTTCGGTAATTCCCGGTGCCGGTGCTTCTTCCACCACTTTTTGATGGCGGCGCTGCATAGAACAATCACGCTCCGCCAAATACACCGCATTGCCGTGAGTATCCGCCAATACTTGAATTTCCACGTGGCGCGGATTTTCTAAGTATTTTTCCATATAAACCATATCATTATTAAACGCCGCTTTTGCTTCCGCTTTTGTCATCGCAATGGACTCTTCTAGCGCTTCTTCGCTACGTACTACACGCATACCGCGACCACCACCACCACCGGAGGCTTTAATAATAATCGGATAACCGATACGTTTTGCAATTTCTTTATTTTTGGCAATGTCGTTCCCGACAGGGCCATCAGATCCCGGCACACAAGGCACACCGGCTTTTTTCATTGCTTTAATCGCAGAGACTTTATCACCCATTAAACGAATAACATCTGCCGTCGGCCCGATAAAAGTAAAACCGGAACGCTCTACTTGCTCGGCAAAATCCGCATTTTCAGATAAAAAACCATATCCCGGATGAATTGCATCCGCGCCCGTTACTTCAGCCGCAGCAATAATCGCAGGAATGTTTAGATAGCTTTTTGCCGAAGGTGCAGGCCCGATGCAAACAGTTTCATCTGCCAATAATACATGCTTTAAATCACGATCTGCCGTGGAGTGAACCGCAACGGTTTTAATGCCTAATTCTTTACATGCGCGTAAAATGCGTAATGCAATTTCACCACGGTTGGCAATCACAACTTTTTCTAACATAAGAGATTCCACTTGTTAAAAAATGGCGGGTAAGCCCGCCATTTCGGATAATTGATAGGATTATTCAATAACGATTAATGGTTGATCAAATTCAACAGGTTCGCCATCATTGACTAGGATTGCTTTTACTACGCCGGCTTTGTCCGCTTCAATACGGTTCATCATTTTCATTGCCTCAACAATACAAAGCGTATCACCTACTTTAATTGATTGTCCTACATCAACAAATGCTTTCGCTTCCGGGCTTGGGCTACGGTAGAATGTTCCTACCATCGGGGAACGAACTTGGTGACCGACGACCTCTTCAGAAACCGCTTGAGTAGCAGTTGGCGCAGGTGCATTGACCTGAGCCGGCACAACCGCCGGCGCAGCAACAGGTGCGGAGTATTGTACTGCCGCTGGCACAACGGTAGGCGCCGCACGACTAATACGAACCGTTCCCTCTTCTTCTTGAACTTCTAATTCAGTGATACCTGATTCTTCCACTAATTCGATCAGTTTTTTAATTTTACGAATGTCCATATGTTCTTCCTAAAAGAATAAAATTTTTGACCGCACTTTTATCAAAATAAGCACACAAAAGTGCAATCAGTTATAAACTTGTCTTTGAGCAGGCAAAGATTACATTAAATTTGGCTAAATTGCGATAAAATTCTATAAATTTCGCCTAAAATTGCTTATTTGCATTATTTTTTAGCTAAAAAATCCACGGCAAATAAAAAGGCAAATTCATACCCCTTTGCTCCCAATCCGCAAATCACGCCTTCCGCAATATCACTGAAATAAGAATGATGACGAAACGGCTCACGCTTATGTACGTTAGACAAATGAATTTCCACAAAAGGAATGGATACCGCCAATAACGCGTCTCGCAAGGCTACACTGGTATGCGTATAAGCGGCCGGATTAATTAAAATAAAATCTACCGTTTGGAAACTTTGGTGGATTTTCTCAATCAATTTTTCCTCGCTATTGGCTTGAAAACAGTCCAGTTCAATATTGTGTCGGTTAGCTAATGCTTTCAAATTTTCTTCAATGACTGCAAGGGATAAACTGCCGTAATGTTTAGGCTCGCGCGCGCCTAACATATTTAAGTTCGGGCCATTTAGTAACAAAACTCGGGATTTTTGTAACATTTTATCTTCCTTTTAAGGTTGTACATTATACGGATTTTTCAATAAGCGGTGGTCGAATCAGATAATCTTTGTAATCAATTCGGAATCCAAATCAATAAGCGGTAATGTCGATCCTTTCCATGGGCGAAGCACTTGATAGGCCATTAAATCCAGCGTATCTAAACCCGGTGTCACATTCGGTGTATATTGTTGTGCCATGCGTGCCAGTTGGGTTAAACCAAGGCTACTTTCAATACTTGAGCTAATCACCGCTTTCAATCCCAAAGTATGAGCTTTTTTAATTAATTCAATACAACGCTCAAGGGAACCGATTAATGTCGGCTTAATCACAATTGCCGCCAGGTGAGGTTCTTTTTTAAGCTGAAAATCGGGTGTTCGTAACGATTCATCCCAAGCAATAGCAATCCCTGATTGAGTTGCAAACTCAAGGCTTAATTCCGGCGTGTTACAAGGCTCTTCCAAAAATTGAATGCGGGCACGATGCGCCGGTTTTACTTTTGCCGCAAACAGTAATGCTTTTTCAAGCGACCAACGTCGGTTCGCATCAAGGCGCAGTTGCAAGTCAGGAATGGCTTCCAAAAACATATCCGCAATCAATCCGTCTCGGTTAGCTTCATACATACCCACTTTGATTTTTGCCACTTTCTCACCGGAAAGATAGGCTAATTTTCCATAAAGCTCATCGGGATCGCCATAACATAACGGTGCCGTATGATAGTTTCCTTCGGAGTTAAGTCGATCGGTTAGTTCCGCCAATGCACAGCTCAAACCAAAGGCTACGGACGGATAAAGCCCATCAAGTGACAATTTTTCATTGCGTGTGCGAGCTTCATTCCAATCGACAAGCCATTGTGCAGCTTGAATTTCCGCCATCTCTAAGGATTCCTCACTAAATCCCGGCAATGGCGCAATTTCCCCCCAACCTTCGTTATTCCGGCATTGGACACGCACAAGTAAGCCTTCACGGCGTTTTAAAAACCGATCCCGCAAAATAAGTTGGCTATCAACGGGAATCGAATAGCGATAAAGATTATAGTATCGAGTTGTCATAAATTTTGCTTATAAAAAAGTGCGGTTGAAATTAACCGCACTTTTGACTGAGTCGTTTAAGGATTACGTCTGAATTTACTGAAGTCCGGTGCACGTTTTTCATTAAACGCATTACGACCTTCTTGACCTTCTTCCGTCATATAGAACAACATAGTGGCATTACCTGCCAGCTCTTGTAAACCGGCTTGACCGTCGCAATCCGCATTTAATGCGGCTTTCAAACAACGTAACGCAATCGGGCTGTTACGCAACATCTCGCGACACCAACGTACGGTTTCTTTTTCAAGATCGGCGTAAGGCACCACGGTGTTCACTAAGCCCATATCCAAGGCTTCTTGCGCATTATACTGACGACATAAGAACCAAATCTCACGGGCTTTTTTCTGGCCGACCAAACGCGCCATATAACTTGCCCCCCAACCGCCGTCAAAAGATCCCACTTTCGGTCCCGTTTGACCAAAAATAGCGTTCTCCGCTGCAACGGTTAAATCACATAACATATGTAATACATGCCCGCCGCCAATGGCATAACCCGCCACCATTGCCACCACCGGTTTCGGGCAAGTACGAATATCCCGTTGAAAATCCAATACATTTAAATGATGTACGCCGCTTTCGTCTTTGTAGCCACCGTAATCCCCTCGGATTTTCTGATCACCGCCGGAACAAAATGCTTTTTCACCTTCGCCGGTGAGGATAATTACACCGATTTTTTCATCAAAACGGGCATTAGAAAAGGCATGAATCATTTCTTTTACGGTTTGCGGACGGAAGGCATTACGCACTTCAGGACGGTTAATGGTGATTTTTGCGATACCGTCGATAGATTTATGATAACGAATGTCCGTATATCCCTCACTATAATCTACCCATTCAACGGGCGCATAAAGCACGTCATCTTTTGGATTTTGCATGAATATTCCTTTTTAATTAATGAAAAGTGCGGTCATTATAACGGAAGTTTTTCGCTTCGGGAAAATGAAAATTTATTTTAGCCTTTATCTATTCTGTGCTTATTGCTAAAATTTTGTCTACATTAAAGCAATCCACCGAAGGCAAACATGAAATTTATTTTTACACTCGGCAGCGCACTATTACTTAGTGCTTGCAGCCTTTTCAATTCATCACAATCACCTATTCCGGCTGAATTTGCGGGGGCGGATTATCAACTTTCGGATAAAAATGCGAAACAATGGGCGATTGCAAGCAAACAGGCGGAGCAATGTATTTATCCCAATCTTACCCGTATTCAGCAACAGCATTTCGCTAAAGAAGACAGTTATATTCACTCCGAATATATTTTTTTCTATCCACTGGAAAAAATTATTGGTGAAGATTATGTCAAAATCATTCAGAACGATGAAAAATCGATGAATTACGCCACTTATCAATTCAAAAAATTTCGCACGGAAATAGCCGATGTTAAGCCGTTGGAAAATAAAAGCTGCCTAATTTTACGAACCCAAGCACGTGATGATTTAGATGTAGTGAAAGGGCAATATAAGAATGGCATGGTGGATAATTCAAAGAATGAAGACGGCGCGCTCAAAAATACTGACGGTGTTGCAACCAATCAAAATAAATTCTTTTTTGACATTATAAAATGGGGTTCCGCGCTACTACTATAACCTTAATAAATAAATCCAAGCATCACTTAACATAAAAATCAAATACCGTTTTTTAAGTAAACGATTGCACGAATAAAAAATGTTAAACAGATCAAACTTTCAGTAAATAAGCCTTTGAACTTTAATTGTTTTCCGATAACCTACCTAGAACATTTCTTTTAACTTAAGAAGGTGAAATTATGGCAACTCTTTTTGATATAGCACAAAATTGGTTAAACCAAGATCCCGATGCGGAAACTCGTGCAGAATTGACCGCACTTTTAGAGGCGGCAAAAGGTGGCGATACAAAAGCTGAAGCTGAATTACAAGCTCGCTTTGACGGTCGTTTACAATTTGGTACTGCCGGCTTACGCGGTCCTTTACAAGCCGGTTCAATGGGAATGAACCGTGTTTTAGTGGCGCAAGCCGCCGGTGGTTTGGCGGATTTCCTGAAAGA
Source organism: Rodentibacter sp. Ppn85 (assembly GCF_001999335.1). GTDB lineage: Bacteria > Pseudomonadota > Gammaproteobacteria > Enterobacterales > Pasteurellaceae > Rodentibacter. The sequence goes on from NZ_MLHS01000002.1 coordinate 14,848, forward strand.
CTATGACAACCAACCTTCTATCGTTATAGGCTACGACGGACGCAAAAATTCAGATGTGTTTGCACGCGATACCGCAGAGATTATGGCGGGCGCCGGAGTGAAAACCTATTTATTACCACGCAAATTGCCAACTCCGGTATTAGCTTATGCGATTCAATATTTTGACACCACGGCAGGTGTGATGGTGACTGCAAGCCACAACCCACCTGAGGATAACGGTTATAAAGTCTATTTGGGTAAGGCTAACGGTGGCGGGCAAATCGTCTCCCCTGCGGATCAAGAAATTGCTGCATTAATCGACAAAGTCGCAGCCGGCAATATTCAAGATTTACCGCGTAGTGATGACTATGTGATATTAAATGATGAAGTGGTAGAGGCTTATATTGCGAAAACCGCCTCTCTTGCTAAAGAACCGCAATGCGACATCAATTATGTGTATACCGCTATGCACGGCGTGGGTTATGAAGTATTAAGTAAAACTTTAGCCAAAGCAGGCTTACCACAACCTCATATTGTTGCAGAACAAGTCTGGCCGGATGGTTCTTTCCCAACAGTTAATTTCCCTAATCCGGAAGAAAAAGGCGCATTGGATCTTGCGATTAAAGTGGCGAAAGAAAACAATGCAGAATTTATTATTGCAAACGACCCTGATGCCGACCGCTTAGCTGTTGCCGTACCTGATGCGGAAGGTAACTGGAAATCTTTACACGGTAATGTGGTGGGTTGTTTCTTAGGTTGGTATTTAGCCAAACAATACCGCGCACAAGGCAAACAAGGTGTATTGGCTTGCTCTCTCGTTTCCTCACCGGCATTAGCGGAAATTGCTAAAAAATACGGTTTCCAATCGGAAGAAACCTTAACCGGTTTCAAATACATCGGTAAAGTGCAGGGCTTATTATTCGGCTTTGAAGAAGCGCTCGGCTATTTAGTTGATCCGGATAAAGTGCGTGATAAAGACGGTATTTCTGCGGCAATTATGTTCTTAGATCTTGTCCGCAACTTGAAAAAACAAGGTAAAACTTTGGCAGATTATGCCGATGAATTTACCAAAGAATTCGGCGCTTATGTAAGCGGACAAATCTCTATCCGCGTCAGCGATCTTTCTGAAATCGGTAAATTAATGACCGCACTTCGCGATGTACCGCCAAGTGTTATTGGCGGCGTGAATGTAACACAATTCATTGACCACACAAAAACCGATCGTCAAAGTGATATTCTTGTGTTTGTGCTAGAAAACGGCTCACGTTTAATAGCCCGTCCTTCCGGTACCGAACCGAAAATTAAATTCTATTTGGATGCACGGGGTACCGATCCGAAAAATGCCGAACAAGTGCTTGCTGATTTTGATGCAGGCGTGCGCAATATTCTTCGTCAGGATGCCTACGGCAAACAAGATTGTTAATAATTCAATAGTTACGATAATGCAATAAAAGAGATGTCTGATTGCATCTCTTTTTTATTTAATGAGGAATCATCATGAACCCTTGGATTTTACTTGCAGTTTCTATATGCTTAGAAATTGCCGCAACAAATTTATTAAAACTGAGCGATGGTTTTACCAAACTTTTTCCCACTATTGGCTCACTCACGCTTTATGCAATTTCTTTTTATTTTGTTTCAATTATTTTTCGTTCTTTGCCCGTTGGTTTGGTTTATGCCATCTGGTCTGGGGTTGGAATTGTCCTTACCGCAGTAGTTGCCTATTTTGCTTTTGGACAAAAAATTGATACGGCAGGCATGATCGGCATTGGGTTAATTATTGCAGGAGTACTCGTGATTAATCTCTCCTCATCAATATCCCATTAGAAAAAAGAACAAGAAATTAACCGCACTTTTTATACTGTTTGATTTAGTTTTCCGCCTCTCGCTTATCGCATAAGCTTAGATTTCACAGAAAGCGAAAACCCATATAATCAATTCCGCTATATAATATTGACGTTAAAGTGCTTTTCCTTTCACTTGTTCCCCCTTATGATAACCATATCTTCTTAACCATAGGTAATTTATGAAAAAAGCACGAGCAATACCTCATACAAACTGGGCAGCGGGTTCATTATGGTCGATAGAAGGTAAAACGATCTGCGTGTTATTATTTGCGTTAGCAATATTAGGAATTGGTGACGGTTTCATTGTATTGTCCAATTTTGGTTCCACTCCTTGGACAGTGCTTTCTCAAGGCATTACCTTACAAAGTGAAATTAGCATTGGTTGGGCATCGTTTTTTATCAGCTGTATAGTAATGTTGGCATGGCTGCCTTTAAAACTACGCTTTGGGCTAGGCACTCTTCTAAATATTATTATGATTGCTCTTTTCTTAGACATTACGACAAAAATTCTACCGGAACCGACCGCACTTTTCTCACGCATTACTTTCGGAATAATCGGGATTTTTCTATACGGATTAGGCACGGCATTATATCTCACTTGTCATTTGGGAGCAGGCCCTCGTGACGGGCTTATGGTTGGAATTTGCCAACGCTTCCATCTTAAAGTAGGAGTTGTCCGTACCGGTATTGAAATGTCGGTTTGCCTACTAGGTTTTTTTCTTGGAGGAATAGTGGGTATCGGTACGCTTATTTTTGCTGCCGGAATTGGCTGGATTGTGCAAAGTTGTCTTGAATTAATAACCCGTTTTTCACATTCATTGAATAAAAAATAGAAGTTTTACGGTATTATGTAGCAAATGCAAAAAATAAAAAATCTATATCGTACTGCGTTCTCCAAACGAATCGGTAAAACCTATATTCTTAAAACAACAAAAGCGGATAAGTGAAAGTCCGGCTTGCCGTTTAATCAGCATTTCCATTTCTCTCATATCAAAGTGCGCTCAAAAACTACTGTGTTTTGAAAAAGAAAAGCGGCTATTTCTAGCCACTTTTATTACCGCGCTTAAGTTAAGCAACTTTTTTCGGTTTGAAAAAAATCATTGTAAAGATTTGCCAGAAGAAGGCGAGTGCACCGAAAATAAAGATTACATCTCCCACTAAACGAACCCAGCGTAAAGTATCAAATAACGGTTGTTGCATAAACTCTTCACTACGCGCATACCATAGACCTTCAGAAATACTTGCATAACCTTGAATAATGCCGATTGGTAATAAACTTGATACGATCATTAATACCAAGCCGCCATTCAATAGCCAGAAGCCCCATTTCATCAATTTATCATTGAATGGAGTATCCGGGCGTAAGTAGCGTGCGATTAAGAATACAAAACCTAGCGCTAAGAAACCATACACACCGAATAAAGCCGAATGAGCATGCACTGCAGTTGTATTTAAGCCTTGGACATAGTAGAGTGAAATCGGCGGATTGATTAGGAAACCGAATACTCCGGCACCTAACATATTCCAGAATGCCACACCAACGAAGCAGTAGATAGGCCATTTTAAGCGCTCCATCCAAGGTGCTTTTTGTTTCATTGACCAGTGTTCCCAAGCCTCGTGGCCTAATAAGACTAATGGAACCACCTCAAGTGCGGAGAATGATGCTCCCACCGCAATAATGGGTGTGGTCGCACCGGCAAAGTAGAGGTGGTGAAAAGTGCCCGGAATACCGCCGATTAGGAATAATGCGGCTTCGGTAATGGTAGCAATCGTTGCCATTTTTTTGGAAACGAGTCCTAAACTCACGAAAATAAAAGACAGTGCCGCAACGGAAAATACTTCAAAGAAGCCTTCTACCCATAAGTGAACCACCCACCAACGCCAGTATTCCATCACAGATAAATGGGTATGCTCACCGTAGAACAATGCAGGACCGTAGAATAAGCCGATAGCAATAACAGATGCAAAGAATAAAGCAAGTAGGTTTTTATCACCCGGTTGTTTAAATGCGTTCACCGTACCACGAAGCATTAATACTAACCAGAATAAAATACCCGCAAATTTCACCGCTTGCCAAAAACGACCTAAGTCAATGAATTCATAGCCTTGATGACCAAACATAAAGCTTAATTCTTCAGGTAGGATATGTGCAATCGCTAAGTAGCTACCGGTGAATGAACCGACAACTAAAACTACTAATGCCCAGAATAAAATGTCAACACCTAATTTTTGATATTTCGGATCTTTCCCGCCGTTAATAATCGGTGCTAAAAATAAACCACCGGCTAGGAATGCCATGGCAATCCAGAATAATGCTGCTTGAATATGCCATGTACGCACAAGGGAATAAGGCAAGTATTGTGAAATATCAATGCCGTAAAACTCCTGACCTTCCACAGTATAGTGTGCAACAATTGCTCCTAAATTTACCTGTACGACAAATAAAGCTAAGACAGTGAACAAATATTTACCTAATGCGCGTTGCGATGGGGTGAGTTGTAATTTCGTAAGAGGATCAACATCTGCCGGAACAGGCTCTTTTTCATCTTCACCTTTTTTAAATGACCAAATCCACACCACAAAACCAACACCGGCAATTAAAAATACGATACTGGCGATAGACCAAATCACGTTTTCCGGGGTCGGCACATTATTAATTAATGGCTCATGCGGCCAGTTATTCGTATAGGTTGCGTGAGTATTAGGACGCTCAGTAGAAGCTGTCCAAGCTGTCCAAAAGAAGAATTTAGCAAGATCCTGACGAGCCTGTAAACTTGGCAATGTATTCTCCTTCATTGCAAAATTTTCACGCGTGCTTTTCGTTGCCGGATCATCACCGTATAAAGAAATGTAATATTGTGCGGTTCTATCAATTGCCGCTATGCGATTGTTAGAAAGCACCACTGTGCCGCTTTCATCGACTTTGCTACCACGGTATTCTTTTGTTAAGCGGTTTTTTAAAACAATTTGTTGCTCTTCGTCTAAATCGGCAAAATTTTTGCCATGTTCCTGATTCGCAACAATATCTAACCAGTTAACAAGCTCACGGTGTAACCAGTCTGCCGTCCAGTCCGGCGCTTGATAGGCACCATGTCCCCACACAGAGCCTAACTGCATACCGCCGGTACTTTGCCAAGCAGTTTGACCGTGCATAATTTCATCGCGAATAATCACCTTTTCACCTTGTTCCGATACATATTGTTGCGGAATAGGCGGTGCCGCACGATAAATTTCAAAACCGTAGTAACCGAGAATAGAGAATGCCCCTATCAACACGGTCACTAATAGGTACCAGAATTTTTTATACTGTCCCATTTCACCACTCCTAGATTTAATTTTATAGTTAGGGAATGTATGCAAAGCATACGAGAAGATATTTTACGAAAAGAAAAATACCCGACTAATTATATCAACTATTAAATCAAGAGTGATCACTAAAAGTAAGTAAATTTAAATGTTTGTTGAACTCAATATAAGACGGTCTAATTTTTGCGTCGTTACCTTAATTCAACTCTCATTTCATTTACGATAAAAAAGTATAGTTAATTTTAACCGCACTTTAGTTTATTCTTACTTTGAAAAATACCATTTTGACAACAGAATGCCGCTGTTCACCGCAATATTTAGCCCGTTTTTTAACGGATTACTTAAAGACAGACGAACATTTACATCCTGTTTTTCGCATAAATCAACCGTACCGGTTTCACTGAATAAAAATGCGACTTTTTTATTAAATCGAACTGAATCGAGGGGGATCCCCTCTTTGCCTTGTGCAACATGTATCACTTGATACCCGCTTTGGCGAAGTTGTTGTAATGCGGATTCAATATCTAAACACTCTAATAAACGGATATATTCCGCACCGCCTTCCGCAACACGCATAGCCGCCGCAGAATACAGATTATCGGCATTATTTGTTACGACATTCTTCACCCCATAAAATGCACAGGTACGCAGTACCCCCCCAATATTTTGAGCATTATCTACATTGTCTAACAGTACTAAACAATCCTCCTCATGCGGAATATCCAAATAGCCTTGCAACATGAACGAGCGTTGTTTTTTCACTAACATACAAATACCGCCGTGATGCGTCGTACCGCTCACAAGGGATAATTCTTCATTATCTACCACATGGTACACTTTTTTGTTTGTCGCTAAATAACTGAACATTTCACCGATTTTATGCGACATTTGCACCGTTGCCCAAACACGAACAATACTTTCCGGACGATTATTAAATAACGCTAAACAGGCATTTTCACCATAGACTTTCATTTCTTCCGCACGATTTTTCTTAATTTTTTCTGGCGCACGGGGTGAAAGTGCGCCGGTTTTCTTTTCTTTTGGTTTGTATGCCGTCCCCGTGCTTTTCACCAAAACTTTGACATTACCTTGTGCTCTGCCGCTTTTGTTTAGAGAAAGCTCGGCAACACGCAGCTCACGCACCTCTTGTTGAAAACGAGGTTGGTTTTTCCCTGCACTATGTTTTTTATCAAAGTGCGGTCGATTTTCACGATGTTTTTGCTCATTAAAATGCAAAGAAACATCGCGTTCAGAATGTTGTTCCTGAAAAGATTTACGAGAGTTGGTTTGAAAAGTCGGTTTGCGGGAATTGTTCATAAAAGGATACTCAAGAAAAAATTGGATAATAATTCGCCAAAAAATGTCAAATTTTGTGAGCATTATAACGAAAAAAAACCTTTTTTCTATCAATCCATCGGAGAAATATTGTAAACTAGCCCTCTCCTAGAGAATGCAGAGACAAATTATGTTAATCAATAAATTAAAACGAACAGAACAAAATCTCACAAATCTGCCTTTTTTGCCTTTAGAAAAAGAGCACGTGGAATTTTTGTTTAGTCCGACTGAATTTAAAACTCAGATTATTGAATTAATTAGAAATGCCCAAAAACGTATTTATGTAACCGCACTTTACTGGCAAAAAGATGAAGCGGGGCAAGAAATTCTTGATGAAATTTATCGTATCAAACAAAAACAGCCTGACTTAGACATTAAAATCCTTGTGGATTGGCACCGTAATCAGCGTAATTTACTGGGCGCGGAAAAATCGGCGACCAATGCCGATTGGTATGTGGAACAGCGTCAAACCTACCAACTCCCGGACGATCCGAATATATTTTTCGGTGTACCGATTAATACGCGTGAAGTGTTCGGCGTTTTACATGTCAAGGGATTTATTTTTGATGATACGGTGCTTTATAGTGGTGCGAGTATCAACAACGTGTATTTACAACAAGACGGCAAATACCGCTACGATCGCTATCAAAAAATCACCAATGCCGAATTAGCCGATTCAATGGTAAATTTTATTAATGAGTATTTATTAGACTTGAGTACCGTTCATCCGCTTGATGTGGCAAATCGTCCTCGAACCAAAGAAATTCGTTCCGCTATTCGCGTTTATCGTAAAAATTTAGCCAATCATGCGGAATACCGCTTGGAAAGTGCGGTTGGTTTTTCCGATATTTTAAGTGTTTCGCCATTATTCGGTTTGGGCGCGTCTGGCAATGAATTAAACCAAATCATTGAGGATTTATTTTTACAAGTTCAGGAAAATTTGGTGGTTTGTACACCTTATTTTAATTTTCCCCGTTCCCTGCAACTTAAAATTGCCCGCTTACTAGAAGAAGGGAAGAAGATCGAAATTATCGTAGGCGACAAAGTAGCAAACGATTTTTATATTCCGCCGGAACAGCCTTTCAAAATGGCGGGGGCATTGCCTTATTTATACGAAAGTAATCTCCGTCATTTTTGTGAAAAATTCCAACAAGACATTGAGCAGGGTCGATTAACAATTCGTTTATGGAAAGATAGCGATAATACTTACCACTTAAAAGGTGTGTGGGTGGATAATCGCTACATTTTACTGACCGGTAATAATTTAAATCCGCGTGCTTGGCGTTTAGATGCGGAAAATGGCTTGTTGATTCACGATCCTAAACAAGAATTACGTGATCAAGTCGAGAAAGAATTAAATCATATTCGTCAGCATACAACCGTATTGAGCCATTATGCCGAATTGGAAGAACTGTCTCAGTACCCTGAGCCGGTTCAAAAATTATTGAAAAAGTTTGCCCGAGTTAAAGCGGATAAATTAGTAAAAATGATTCTTTAATATGATAAAGGGGAAATAGTGAATATTTCCCCTTGAGCTTGTCAATTATTCTAACTAGACTACCCCATCTTTTTATCAACCCAATATGATTATGCGTGTTTCAGATTTCCACTTTGATTTACCCGATGAACTTATCGCCCGTTATCCCAAAAAAGATCGCTCTTCTTGTCGATTATTGACGTTAAATGGCGAAAACGGTGAAATTTCTCACCGCACTTTCACCGATGTATTCGATCTTATTGATGCGGGCGATTTATTAGTTTTTAACAATACCCGTGTTATTTCTGCACGAATGTTTGGACGCAAAGCCAGTGGCGGAAAAATTGAAGTACTGGTTGAACGTATGCTGGATGAACACCGCTTTCTCGCTCACATTCGCTCCTCAAAATCGCCTAAGGAAGGCACCGAATTATTTTTAGGGGAAGATAAACTGGGCGACAATAAAGGTATTCAAGCGGTGATGACCGCACGTCACAACACACTTTTTGAAGTCAAATTAACCGATAAATCCACCACACTTTTAACCGTGTTACAACAAATTGGCCATATGCCGTTACCGCCTTATATTGATCGCCCCGATGAGGAGGCGGATCAAGAATGCTATCAAACGGTTTATAGTAAAGTGCCCGGGGCGGTGGCTGCACCGACAGCCGGTTTGCATTTCGATGATGAACTATTGGCAAAACTTCAAGCCAAAGGTGTCAATTTTGAGTTTGTTACGCTCCATGTGGGCGCAGGCACATTTCAACCCGTGCGGGTGGAAAATATTGAAGATCATATTATGCATGCGGAATATGTAGAGCTTTCACAGGAAGTATGCAATGCGATTATTGAAACCAAAAAAGCCGGAAAACGTGTTATTGCGGTAGGAACAACATCCGTTCGTTCCATTGAAACCGCCGCTTTATCCGCAGAGGAAAACGGCAATCCGGATTTAATCGAGCCTTATTTTTCCGATACCTCAATTTTCATTTATCCCGGTAAAAAATTCCGTGTGGTGGATGCGTTAATCACCAATTTTCATTTACCGGAAAGTACATTAATCATGCTGGTTTCCGCCTTCGCCGGCTTTACCCGTACGATGAATGCCTACAAAAGTGCGGTCGAAAATCGCTACCGTTTTTTCAGTTACGGCGATGCAATGTTTATTACGAAAAATACCAATGTGAAGGGATTGGAATAAGCCGTTTGACTTAAATAAAATCAACACCTACAATAAAAAGCCAAGGATAATCAGACTATCCAAAAAATGAAGCCTGTTTGCTCAAACAGGCTTTTTTACTAATATCTTCGAACTGTTTATTCGTTGAGGAAATAAAATGAAATATGAATTAGACAAAACAAGCGGTAACGCGCGCCGTGGCCGGTTAATATTTGAACGCCCGCAGGGTACATTTAAAGTGGAAACCCCCGCATTTATGCCGGTGGGCACCTATGGAACAGTAAAAGGCATGACCCCCGAAGAAGTTCGAGCAACGGGGGCTGAAATTTTACTTGGCAATACCTTCCATTTATGGCTGCGCCCCGGGCAGGAAGTAATGCGCAAACATGGCGACTTACACGATTTTATGCAATGGCATCGCCCTATTTTGACGGATAGCGGCGGTTTCCAAGTGTTTAGCCTCGGTAAATTACGCAAAATCACTGAGGAAGGCGTAAAATTCCAAAACCCGATTAATGGTGAACGAATCTTTCTTTCTCCGGAAAAATCCATGGAAATTCAATACGATCTCGGTTCGGATATTGTGATGATTTTCGATGAATGCACGCCTTATCCGGCAACCTTTGACTATGCCAAAAAATCCATGGAAATGTCTCTTCGTTGGGCAAAACGCAGTCGTGATCGCTTTGATGAGCTTGGCAATAAAAATGCGCTTTTTGGTATCATTCAAGGTGGCGTATTTGAAGAATTGCGTAAAATTTCTTTGGAAGGCTTAGTCAATATCGGTTTTGACGGCTATGCTGTGGGTGGTCTGGCCGTAGGCGAACCAAAAGAAGATATGCACCGTATTTTGGAATACATTTGTCCACAAATTCCGGCGGATAAGCCACGCTATTTAATGGGTGTAGGAAAACCGGAGGATTTAGTAGAAGGCGTTCGCCGCGGAATTGATATGTTTGATTGCGTGATGCCGACCCGTAATGCCCGTAACGGTCATTTATTTGTTACGGACGGTATTGTAAAAATCCGCAATGCAAAATATCGCGATGACACAACTCCGCTTGATCCTCATTGTGATTGTTACACCTGTAAAAATTATACGAAAGCCTATTTATATCATTTAGATAAATGTGGTGAGATTTTAGGCGCTCGTTTAAACACCATCCACAATCTACGTTATTATCAGCGTTTAATGGCGGAAATTCGTCAAGCTATTGAGGATAATCGCTTTGATGATTTTATGACGGAATTTTATACCAGAATGGGGAAACCGGTTCCCCCGTTGCAACTTAATACTACACCATCGCCATTATCTGAATAAAGCAACAAAAGTGCGGTTATTTTTGACCGCACTTTTCACACAAAAAGAAGGGAAATTATGCAAATTCTTGAACCTCAGCAATTCTCCACTTGGAATGAACCCATCGAAATGCTTTATGCCTGTCATAGTAAGGTTAAACGTTTTTGTCATCAGCTTAGTATATTACCCGGCTATTTAGAAAAAAACGGCATAAATCAAGCGGTATTGAACGATATAAAAATAATTTTGCAGTATTTTAATCAAGCTGCACCGCTCCACCACGATGATGAAGAAAAAGATTTTTTCCCTGTGTTAATGGCTAAAGTACCGGAAACGGAATCAAAAATAGCAGAGCTAGAACGCCAACATATTGATTTACATAAAAATTGGTTTGAGCTTTCTAAACAATTAGAGGCTTTAATCGCACAAAAAACCGACAAAATAGATTCGGCACTCATTCAGCGGTTCATATCGGGTTATGCTAACCATATTGCTATTGAAGAACCTCTTTTTGAGCTGGGTAAACAATCCTTGTCTGAGACAGAATTGAACGCTATTGGTCAAATTATGTCAAAACGGCGTCATCCTTGAGTTATGGATTATCAACTTGATACGCGAAATTATCGCTGCCCCTTGCCATTGCTGATGATAAAAAAAGCCCTGTCAACCCTCACGGAAGATGACAGCTTACTGGTGCTGATTTCAACGGAAACCGCTATTAAGGATATTGAGCAGCTATGCGGAACCTTAAATTGTTTTTGCCAACAAAATGAAGATCGTTCATTCATTCTTTACAAGCGTTCGAAATAAGCTTATCCATAGTGGATTTATAAAAACATTAATGCCGCCCTTAGCAACTTTTGATTACGACTATCACAGCAATTCTGAGCTTTATTTCCCTTCAATCTCTCTTAATTAAATAACACTCGTCGATTAAAATAACTACAAATTAGTTTTATTTATAAATTAAATTCGTTATTGTAGTATGGTTTTAATCTAACGAGAGAATTGTGATGAAAAATTTAAACTTAATCTTAGGCTTGCTTTTGGTATTAGTAATTACTGCAATCGCCTTTTTAATCGGTCATAATGAATTAATGATGACACTAAATATCAGCGCATTAACATTGGCGATTGTCATTGGTATTCTGTGCGGTAATACGTTTTACTATAAAATCGAAAAGTTTACACATCTCGGGGTGACCTTCGCTAAAGGACAATTATTACGCCTCGGCATTATTTTGTACGGTTTTAGAATTACCTTACAAGATATCGGTCAAGTGGGGGTTAATGCCGTATTAGCCGATGCCGTTATGTTGATACTAACATTTGTGATCACCTGCTGGATTGGCATTAAGATCTTAAAAATGGATAAACAAATCGTTTTTCTTACCGGTGCCGGCTGCAGTATTTGTGGTGCTGCGGCAATCATTGCGAGTGAACCCGTTGTAAAAGCGCCCTCTTATAAAGTTTCTGTCGCCGTTGCTTTAATCGTTATTTTCGGCACGATTTCCATGTTTTTATATCCTATTCTTTATCCTATTTTGATTGACTATATTAACCCGCATCAGTTTGGTATTTACATTGGTTCTTCCGTACACGAAGTCGCACAAGTCTATGCAGCGGGGAGTAATATTAATCCTGTTGTCGCCGATATTGCAGTGGTATCAAAAATGATCCGGGTAATGATGCTCGCTCCTTTTCTACTCGTCTTATCTTATTTTTTACACAAACACAAAAAAGATGAGGAACAAAAGCACGCCATTTCAATTCCTTATTTTGCTGTGATATTTATTCTCGTTGCTGTATTTAATTCTTTTAACCTACTACCTGCGGAATGGGTAGCTTTACTAGTTCAAATTGATACGATCTTGTTAATGGCGGCCATGGCAGGACTTGGTTTAACAACGAGTGTGAGTACGGTGAAACAAGCCGGGTTAAAACCACTTCTGTTGGGTTCATTCGTTTTTATATGGTTAGTGGTTGGCGGATTTGGCGTTAACTTACTGCTTTATCACTTATTAGGCTAACCGAAGAAACATTTTTTCTTGCAGAATTTACTATTTGTAATAAATTTATCATGTACTTAAGCAAACAAGGCTATCTGCTATAAATAGATTTTTCTAACCACTTGAAAATAGTGAAAAATTTAGGCTGAATCTACTTCAGCCCTTTGAGTCTTTGTAATTCAATACTTAACTTATCACAAATGAAGAGGACAACCATGACAACCCAATCCTTTATTTAGTACAAAACTGTCGTTAGTGTAAAGTAAATATGTTTATTTTGCACATAACTGTTACATCATATCGAACAATCAAGGGCATTATGCAGCAAAAATGCCTTTGCATTTTATTGCTAACTAAAAGGTGGTTATCGACTTAAAAGGCTTTGCCTGAATAAATCGTATGGTGATTTTGTATTGTCAATGTCACTTAGTTTGGACGCTGAAATGTCGTTTTAGAATATTAAAAGATAAAGTAGGTAGGGAAGTTTATGTTCAGCTAAGAATATTAGGCGAGCAGCTTAAAATAGAAATAGTAGAATTAAACGTCCAAATAGCGCATATCCATTTGTTGGTTAATATTGCGCCGAAGATATCAGTTTCAGAAATAATAGAGGTTACTGTTTTGGTAGCGTAGGGGGCAATGTAGAAATGATACGAAGATATGTGAAGTATCAAGAGAAACATGAGTTTGAAGACAAGCAATTAAGTCTTTCAATAGAATAAAATTCGGATTCTCAGAATCGGAATTTAAAAACGCCCCTATGGGGCGTAAATTAAAGCTACCTTCTATGAAGGTGGATTTTTTACTAACTAAAAAAATTTTTTATAACGGTGAAGTTCTATTTACGGTGTACGCGATTTCTCAACGGTACTCGGGAGTTATTTGATCGGGATTTTAAAGGAAACGGCTTAGGCAAACTTAATAAAGAATCCTGATCATATTGACTTACCGGAATCGAATGCCCGATATATTCCTCAATAGCAGGTAGATTCATTGCATATTCTTCACAGGCAAAACTAATCGAAACACCGCTTTCACCGGCACGACCTGTACGTCCGATACGGTGTACGTAATCTTCACGGTCATCCGGTAAATCATAGTTAAATACATGGGTAACATCTGCGATGTGTAAACCTCGAGCCGCCACATCGGTTGCGACAAGAATATCTAGAACACCATCAGTGAATTGCTTCAATAGTGCCAGGCGTTTTTTCTGTGCGACATCGCCGGTGAGTAATCCCACACGATGTCCGTCAGCCGCTAAATAACGCCAAATTTCTTCACAACGATGTTTAGTATTCGCAAATACGATACAGCGTTCAGGCCATTCTTCTTCTATTAAAGTCAGCAATAGTGCCATTTTTTCTTGGTTAGAAGGGTAAAATAATTCTTCCTTAATACGATGACCGGTTTTTTGTTCGGGTTCAATTTCAATGTATTCTGGATCATTCATATCTTCAAAGGCAAGTTCACGTACTTTGTAAGACAGAGTTGCCGAGAAGAGCATTGTTAAACGCTTTTGTGGGGAAGGACATTTACGCAATAAATAACGAATATCACGAATGAAACCCAAATCAAACATTCGATCCGCTTCGTCCAATACCACAACTTGAATCTGTTCTAGACGAATCGTACCTTGTTTTACATAATCAATGATACGCCCGGTGGTGCCGATTAAAATATCTACTCCGCGTTCAATGGCTTGTAGTTGTTTGTCATAACCGTCCCCTCCATACGCAAGGACGATCTTTAATCCGCTTGTGGTTGCTAAAAACTCAGCATCGTTGCTAATTTGAACCGCAAGTTCACGGGTTGGAGCAAGGATCAATGCTCGCGGTTGGTTGTAGTCTGTCTTATCTTTTTTATAGGTAAGTAAATGATGAAAAGTTGTGGTTAAAAATGCTATGGTTTTACCTGTACCGGTTTGCGCTTGTCCCGCAATATCTTTACCTTGCAGACTGATGGGTAATGACAGTGCCTGAATAGGCGTACAATAGTCAAACCCTTTGATTTGTAAGGCTTTTAAAACAATAGGGTGTAAGGGTAAATCAGCAAATTTTTGTTGGCTTAAATAATCTTGTTGCATGGAAATTACAGTTTCTTAAAAATGCTCTGAGGATAGCACAGATGGGAAAATTACTCAAAAATGACCGCACTTTAGACCAAAACGGGAAATAGAAAATTATTTTATCCCTTGTTATTGTTTCTTTCCCATTTGTATTTGATATAGCTGCAAGTAGGATGAAGCGCTAATTGCTTTTCCGTGATAAAGACAAGTAATGCTTGATAAAGTTTATCGGCGATACCCTGCCCGCGGAGTTGGTTTGATACAAATGTGTGATTCGCATTAATTTTATTTTCCGTTTCGTAAAAATAAGTGAGTTCGGCGATTTTCTCCCCTTGCTCATTTAAAATAAAAAACTCACCTTGTTGATGATTTTCCTGATGTTGAATTTTCATTTTATATTCCACTCATCACTTAAATTAGGATCCGAGGTAAAATCGGCGGTATCGCTTGGAATAGCTTTTTCTTCTGCTGCCCATTCGCCAAGATCGATAAGTTGGCAACGTTTGCTGCAGAAAGGCCGATATGGGCTTTCTGTCGTCCAAGACACGGCTTTTTGGCAAATCGGGCAGGGAACTTCAATAATTTCTTCAGGCATGTGTCATTTTTGCTTGTTGTAAATAAAAGTAGTGCAATTCTAGCACTTTTTGCTTTAAGTGCGGTAAGTTTTCAGCCAGATTTTTATCATTGTTAATGATCTCCGTAGCCCATTTTAAGCGTTCCGCTCTACTTACTTGTGCATTCATAATTTGTCGGATTTGCTCAAGGTTATTTTGGTCGCGTTTTGCAGCCCGCATTAGTTGGGTTTGTGGGTTGACATCAATGACAAGTACACGATGACAAAGCTCGGTAAGATTATTTTCAATAAGAAGCGGTACGACGAAAAGCGTATAAGGCGCGGTTTGTGCGGCAAGCTGTTTTAACATGGTTTCCCGAATAGCCGGGTGTAATAAACCGTTGAGCCAATTTTTTTCCGATTCCTTAGCAAAGATAATTTTGCGTAGTGCAGGGCGATTGAGTTCGCCGTTTTCTAATAAAATAGATGTACCAAAATGTTCGGTAATTTGTTCAAGCAAAGGTGTGCCTTTTGCAACCGCTTCACGTGCAACAATGTCAGCATCCACTATAGGTACGCCAAGCTCTGCAAATAAATTGGCAATTGTGCTTTTGCCACTGCCAATACCGCCGGTTAACCCTACGATATACGTCATTGAGATTCCTTATGAGTAATAATTGAATAACCATACTACAAAACTTGAGAGACAGAGAAAAGGCGCAAAAGGCAAAAAAGCGTTTCTTTTTGGGGAAAGAAGGGCAAATAAAATGCCGGATAAACAGGCAATCAATAAAAAGACGGGGAATTGTTTTAACGGTAAGTAACTCCCGATTCCAAGAGCGAGCCAATAATCCCCTTGTCCGAATGCTTCTTTTTTGTAGTGCCACTTTGCAAGCCAATAAATCCCATAAAAAACGAAGAAAAAAATAACCGCACTTTGTAGGCTTTCTTCCACTATTAAAAAGGAAAAGGATTGAGAGGCACCAATGAATCCTAACGCTGTCAATATGAGACAAGATGTTATTGATATCAGTTGATATTGCCAGTCCAGGTAGGCGATTGCCCATAGTAGAAGTAGTGTACAGGCTAACCATAAAGCAAAAAAAGCATTTTCTGTGATGAAGATCAGCACGCTAAATAGCGATCCGACGATAAAAAAATAGCGAAAAAAATGACCGCACTTTTTTCCCTGAATAGTGGCAAAATGCGGTTGAAATGCGGGGGGATTTTGCGGAAATAGCTCTGTGTAAGCGCTATAAATATCGGTTTGTAAGCGTTCAACAAAAGTGGAGATATAAAACCATAATGTTATACCGAAGATTCCACCGAGTAAAAAGCTTGCAAGATAGATCATTGCACCACCGCTCCCATATTAAAAATCGGTAAATACATTCCCATCATAATGATGCCTATGAGGCTTCCAATAATCACCATCATCATTGGTTCTAACATTTGAGAAAGGAGATCAATTTGATGATTGAGTTTTTCCTGATAGTTTTCTGCAATATGTTGTAACATGAAAGCCAGTTTTCCGCTTTTTTCGCCGATTTGCAGCATTTGTTGTGCTTCCATAGGAAATAGGTGGCTACTTACGCTATCGGAAAAGGCATAACCTTGTGAAATCCAATGTAAAATTGACCTAATTTCACTATCTAGAATCTGATCACTCAAGATGGTTTTCTTGGTTTGCCAAGTTTGTGTGCGTGGTAGAAAGCTATTTAAAGCCTGATTAAGCGGCACACCGGCTTGTAACATAATGTATAGACTTTGGCTAAAATTTACTAAACGGGAGAGTTGTTGAATATTGCCAAAAATCGGCATAACTGCAATGATTTGAGCTTTTTTCCGTTGAAAGTGTGAGGAATGCTTTAATTTTAACTGGTAAAATAGGATGAATATCATCGTAAAAAATAGCAAGATTCCAATATCTTCTTTAAGTAGATTTGATGTGGTAAGTAACAGCGAAGTGAGTGTGGGTAATTCAGTATTATTACCTTGATACATTTCGGCAAATTGCGGCACGATAAAAAGTAAAAGTGCAAGTGTTAGCAATAAAGAGATTCCCAATACCATAGAGGGATAAAGCATAATTTTTTGTAATTTGCGTTGTAGTGCTAAGGATTGATGACGATGTGTTGCAATTTTGCTGCAAACAGTTGCCAGTTTTCCCGTCATTTCGCCAACCTGAATTAATTGAATTTCTTGTCGGGTAAGATATTTGCCTTGTTGCTCAATACTTTGGGAAAAAGATAATCCGGATTCGATAGATTTTAAAAGCTGTTCTAACCATGCATTTAAGGCAAGTTGCGTACAATTTTGTTGCAAAATTTGTAAACTATTTTTAAGCGGAATCGCAGATTGTAGAAGGGTGGTAAGTTGATTCAATAATGCACTGATTTCTGTCTTTTTCGGTTTATTGTTGAGTTGCCAATTTTTTTGTAATTTGACGTTAGTTAGCCCTCTGTTCATCAATCGAAATTGTGCCTGTTGCATTGAATCGGCAATGATTGAGCCTTTTTGCATTTGCTTTAGGGCATTATGTGCCCGGTAGTAAAAAAGTTTCTTTGCCATTTTATTCGCCTCCCAAAACACGATAAATTTCCGCCTCATCGGTGATGCCTTGTTTTACTTTTTCTAACCCGCTTTGACGGAGATTGGCAAAATCGGTTTGATAGTTGTTTTGTTGACGATGTAAGAATTGATAAACGCCAATTCTGCCGCGATACCCTTGATGGCAATCGCAAGAATCAATGGAAAATTGATCGCACTTTTGGCAACGTTTTCGTACAAGCCGTTGGGCTATCACCAGTAATAAACTACTTTCTATTTCGTGTCGTTGAATCCCAAGTTGTTGTAAGCGTGATATAGCGGAAATAGCATCGTTTGTGTGTAAGGTTGAAAGCACTAAATGCCCGGTTTGCGCAGCCCGTAGGGCCATTATCGCACTTTCTTCATCTCGGATTTCGCCAAGCATAATAATGTCGGGATCTTGTCGTAAAAATGAACGTAATAAGCGACTAAAATCTAGTCCGATTTGCGGATTAATTTGGCTTTGGATGATTCCGGTTAATTCAATTTCGATGGGATCTTCTGCTGTCATAATGTGTTTATCAGGTGTATTTAACCACTGAAGTGCGGTATAAAGGGAGATACTTTTTCCGCTACCGGTTGGGCCGGTAACTAGAATTAACCCTTGAGGTTGACGGAGTGCCAGCTGGAAAGTTTGTTGTTGTGATTCCGTCATGCCCAGTTCTGCAAAACTCAATTCCACAGGTTTATTTTGTTGTGCGCGGAGTACGACTTTTTCACCCCAATGGGTGGGCAGGGTAGAAAGGCGAAAATCAAGAATATCGGAGAAAGTTGTTTTAAATTGAAAACGCCCGTCTTGTGGTAATCGGGTTTCGCTGATGTCAAGTTTAGCAAGAAGTTTTAATCGGGAAATTAACCGATTGGCTAAATTTTTACTAATCGGTGTTTGAGGTTGCAAAACCCCGTCAATTCTAAACCGCACTTGAAAACAATCCTGTAAAGTTTCTAAGTGAATATCGGAAGCATTTTTTTGCAGTGCTGACTCAAAAATACGATTGAGTAATTGGATAATAGGCTCGTCATCGTTTTTTTCCTGATGTTCTTGCTCTTGAGGCTGGTAGAAATTCATTTGCTCTTCTACTTGCACGGATTGCGGCGAAAGTTGTTGTAGAAGATCTTTGAGTTGTGTGCTGTCAAGCAAAACCGGTTCGACCAATTTCCCGGTAACAAAAGCAATAGTTTCGCAAGCCGAGAGATTGGAAAGAGAATCGACAGCGAGCCATAAGCGATTTTCCTCTTCTTTCAAAGGCAAGGAAAAATAGTGCAAAAATAGAGCATGTTGCTGTTTATTGCGTTCCCATAACTCCGATGAGATCGAAAAGACCTCACCGTTTTGTGCCGCTACACGATGTTCAAGTAATGTAGATGTCATTTGGAACAGAATCCGGCCGGGAATAATGAGGTATCGCCTATACAGGTGGTTGACCAAGTAACACCTTTAGATGTATCGCCGTTTGCTGTGAGGGTATATTCTATTCCATCTAATGTTCCGTTACCTGTAACAGTAATTGCGCCGGCACTTGTATTCACGCTTTTTATGTAGCCTTTTGCTGTGGTGATGTTGGCGGTAACACCATTTGAGCCGCCACTACAATTTGAGGTGTTCCCGGTACCGTAAACACAGAGTTCGACATCTGATTTAAAGGGGGCGGAGGCTTGTAGCAATTCAGACATTGCCGCCTTTTTGGTATAATTTTGATAAGACGGAATTGCGATAGTGGCAAGAATTGCAATGATTGCAATCACGATCATTAGTTCGATGAGCGTAAATCCTTTTTTCAGTCCGGATTGAGAGATGAGTTTCATTGATTTTCCTTTATAAACGTGGGTTAAGCCAATATTGGCGGGAACATTGTGCGGAAGGAAAAAAACTTTGTAAAATTGACCGCACTTTTTCTGCGATCCTACTCGCAAAAAATAGGAGAAAATAATGAAAAAACAGCAATGTATTGAACAAGGTTGGTTTACTGATTGTCGACAAATCCTTTCGCCTCATTTTGATGAACGTTTGGATTCGGAAGATATTTCTTTGTTGGTGATTCATTATATTAGCCTACCACCGGAACAGTTTGGCGGAGGGTATATTGATGATTTTTTTCAAGGTAAGTTAGATCCCAAACTTCATCCCTATTTTGAGGAAATTCACCAAATGCGTGTTTCGGCCCATTGTTTGATCGATCGTCATGGCATCATTACACAATATGTGAATTTTAATGATCGAGCATGGCACGCAGGGATTTCCAGCTTTGAGGGACGTGAAAGATGTAATGATTTTTCCATTGGTATTGAACTTGAAGGGAGTAATGAGCAGCCTTTTACCGATGCTCAATATGAATCCTTGCAACGGCTTACAAAATGTATTATGGCTGCCTATCCGAACATTACGCAAAACCGTATTGTAGGGCATTCGGATATATCTCCCGGACGTAAGATCGATCCGGGTCAATACTTTGATTGGGAACGTTATTTGAGCGGAATTGATCCTAAGGCTAAAAAATAGACAGCAACATTTATTCTGTTATTCACATTGCAGTTGTTTAATAAAATTTAAGCTAATTATTTGAATTATAAGGAATTAAATTGACTATAAAAACCCGCTTATCGGGTTGGGAAAAGTTATACCGTATTTTGAATTTTCTCAATCACAATTTTATCCACAGAAATATTGGATAATCTTCAGGAGAAGCGGAAATTTCAGCTGGCAATTGTTGATTTGGAGATAATGAATATTTTTCAACCGTACTTTGATGAAATAAAGTGCGGTTTCCTTTTAAAAAGGATCTTGGTAAAAAATTTTGCTAAAGCGGGAGGATCTAAAGGGGATAAAAGTCTCTTGTAATTTTTCACACAGATTTATTGTGGATTATGCTTAAGTTAATCACAATGTTATCCACAATCCGAAAACTGTTTGAGGAATGACCGCACTTTTGCTGCTTTGGTTGATAAAAACACTGATTTATGGAACAATTCGCAGATTATTTTTATAAAAATTTAAGGTAAAACGATAGTGATCGATTTTGATGGCTACCGTCCAAACGTGGGAATTGTGATTTGCAATCGAAAAGGACAGGTGCTTTGGGCTAAACGCTATGGGCAGAATTCTTGGCAGTTCCCTCAAGGCGGCATTAACGATAATGAGAGTGCCGAGCAAGCGATGTATCGCGAATTATATGAAGAAGTGGGATTGCAGCCGAAAGATGTACGCATCTTATCTGTGTCGAAACATTGGCTGCGTTATAAATTACCGAAACGTTTGTTGCGTTATGACAGTAAGCCGATGTGTATCGGGCAAAAACAGCGTTGGTTTTTATTACAGCTGGTTTCCGACGAAAAAAATATCAATATGCAAACGACTAAATCCCCTGAATTTGATGGCTGGCGTTGGGTAAGCTTTTGGTATCCCGTGCGCCAAGTCGTATCGTTTAAGAAAGAGGTGTATCGTCGAGCGATGAAAGAATTTGCTATTTTTTTATTTTCTAATGAGAAAGATAAATCGGTGGATCAATCGGAACGAGAACAAAAATTCACACCTTCGCGTAAATCCCATTATTCAAAATATTCTAAACGCTCGTTTAATAAAAGAGGTTAAGCTATGCTGGCTTTTATTGCAATTTGTTTGTTAGTTGGCGCCCTTGTCGGGTTTCTTGCCGGCTTATTCGGTATTGGCGGCGGTTTAGTGATAGTGCCCGTATTGGTTTACTTGTTGCCAATGATGGGGGTACCTGAACCGTTGTTGATGTCAACCGCACTTGGCACTTCTTTTGCGACTATTGTGATTACGGGATTTTCTTCGGCACAACGTCATCACAAGTTGGGCAATATTGTGTGGGAGGCAATAAAAATTTTAGCTCCCGTGATTATGATTACGGTCTTTATTTCAGGTTTATTCATCGGCAAGTTAGATCGAGATATTGCCGCAAAGTTATTTGCTTGTCTTGTGGTTTATTTAGCTGTAAAAATGGTAATTTCTATCAAACCGAAAGCAACGGAATCGACAAAAACATTGACGACAACATCATCAGTTATTGGCGGTGTTTTAATCGGTGTGGCCTCTAGTGCCGCAGGTATTGGCGGTGGCGGTTTTATCGTACCGTTTTTAAACTCACGCGGAATTGATATGAAAAAGGCGATCGGTTCTTCCGCTTTTTGCGGTATGTTACTTGGTCTATCCGGTATGTTGAGTTTTATGGTGAGCGGTTGGCATAATCCGACCATGCCCGATTATTCTTTGGGTTATATTTATTTGCCGGCAGTATTCGGTATTACCGCCACCTCCTTTTTCACCTCGAAATTAGGTGCAACGGCAACCGCTAAATTACCAGTGTCAATATTGAAAAAAGGCTTTGCATTATTATTAATTGTCATCGCCATTGATATGTTTCTGAAATAAAGGAAAATTATGAATCAATATCTACTCCTTCCCCATTTTGATCCGAGTATTTTTACTTTTGGTGATAGCAATATCGGCTTGCGTTGGTACGGTTTAATGTATTTACTTGGCTTTGTATTTGCCCGTTGGCTTGCCGTAAGACGCGCTAATCAACCCAATAGCGCTTGGACGACTGAACAAGTCGATACCTTGCTTTTTAACGGTTTTATGGGGGTATTTTTAGGGGGACGTATTGGTGATGTGTTCTTCTATAACCTTGATCATTTCTTACGGGAGCCGCTTTATTTATTCCGAGTATGGGAAGGGGGAATGTCTTTCCATGGCGGGTTAATCGGGGTAATTGTTGCGATGATTTGGACTTCTCGTTCGCAAAAGCGTACGTTTTGGGAAACGGCAGATTTTATGGCACCGTTGATCCCGTTCGGTTTGGGTTTAGGACGTATTGGCAATTTTATTAACCTTGAACTTTGGGGACGTGAAACCGATGTGCCTTGGGCGATGATTTTCCCGAATGATCCTCTTTTACTGCCACGCCACCCTTCACAGCTTTATGAGGCCTTTTTAGAAGGATTGGTGTTATTTACCATTCTTAACCTTTTCATTAAAAAACCGCGCCCGACAGGCTCGGTTGCCGGTCTATTTTTAATCGGTTACGGTATATTCCGTTTTATCGTGGAATATGTGCGTGAACCGGAAGTGGAATCTTTCCTCGGGATTATAACCCGTGGTCAAGCCTTGTGTTTACCAATGATTATTGGTGGCGGTTTGATTATGTTATGGGCTTATACCCGCAAAAGTGCGGTGAAAAATTAAGGAGTTTTTATGAAACAATATCTTGATCTTTGCCGTCGAATTATTGATGAAGGCGAATGGATCGCTAATAAACGTACGGGCAAACGTTGCCTAACGGTGATTAATGCCGATTTGGAATATGATGTCGCAAATAACCAATTTCCGCTTATCACTACTCGTAAAAGTTATTGGAAAGCCGCAATTGCGGAATTTTTAGGCTACATTCGGGGCTATGATAATGCGGCGGACTTTCGCAAACTCGGCACCAAAACTTGGGATGCTAATGCTAATGACAATGCGGCTTGGCTGGCAAATCCTCATCGTAAAGGCACGGATGATATGGGGCGTGTTTATGGTGTTCAGGGCAGATCGTGGAGAAAACCGAACGGAGAAACCGTCGATCAGCTACGTAAAATTGTGAATAATCTCACTCAAGGTGTTGATGATCGTGGTGAAATTATGACATTTTTTAACCCGGGTGAAGTTGATCTTGGCTGCTTGCGCCCTTGTATGCACACACATACCTTTTCTCTTGTAGGCGATACTTTACATCTCACCAGTTACCAACGTTCTTGCGATGTGCCGCTAGGGTTAAATTTTAATCAAATTCAAGTTTTTACTTTTTTAGCTTTAATGGCACAAATCACTGGAAAGAAGGCGGGCAAAGCTTTCCATAAAATTATTAATGCACACATTTATGAAGATCAACTGGAATTAATGCGTGATGTCCAATTACAGCGTGAACCGTTCCCGTTACCGAAACTGGAGATAAATCCGGATATTAAAACCTTAGAAGATTTGGAAACTTGGGTAACGATGGATGATTTCAAGGTGATTGGCTATCAATCTCACGAGCCAATTAAGTATCCTTTCTCTGTATAAGGCGGAAAAGTGCGGTCGGATTTTGATGAAAAATTTATGCGTCTTGCTCTGAGTTTGGCGGATAAAGCCGAATCTTTAGGGGAAATTCCGGTGGGGGCGGTTTTGGTAGATAGCGAGGGGAATATCCTTGGTGAGGGTTGGAATCTTTCGATTACTGAAAATGATCCGACTGCCCATGCGGAAATTGTGGCATTACGTCATGCGGCAAAAAAGGTACAAAACTATCGTTTGCTTGATACTACCCTTTATGTGACACTTGAGCCCTGTACTATGTGTGCCGGTGCAATTTTACACAGCCGAATTCGGCGTTTGGTGTTTGGTGCGTCTGATTATAAAACCGGTGCGGTTGGTTCCCGCTTCCACTTCTTTGATGATTATCAAATGAATCATACCGTGGAAATTACCGGCGGAATATTAGCGGAAGAATGTAGTGAGAAATTAAGTGCCTTTTTTCGTAAAAGGCGGGCTGAGAAGCGGTTAGAAAAGGCAAATGTAACACTGTAAACTCCACTTTTATTTACCATAAATATTTTTTGAATACTTAATTTAAGCTATTTTGAAATTACTCTGTTAATCTATAACTTTCTTCCATTAATCGACATAACTCATCGTCAGGGAAGTTGTTATCCAGTACGACGGTAATCCAATGTTCCTTATTCATATGGTAAGCGGGTAGAATATTTTTATCTTGGCGTAAGGCACCGATTAATTCAGGGATACACTTAAAATTGGCAATTTCTACATTTCCTGCCTCCTTTAAACCCAGTTTCATTTTAGGTACATTTGCAATTAGGGCATACCATTTCGCTCTCATATTATTATGGCGAAGAACGGCATAACTTGGGAAGTTTTTCCATAAATATTCAGGTGATGTACCGTATTGTCCGGCAGCGTAAGTCAGTAACATTTCACGTTGATTCATTACTTCCTCCTTTACTTTCATTAGAATTTACTAGTGAATCGCTAAATGTCTCTATAAAAAACCATGAAAAATTGACCGCACTTTAAATTTGCCAGTTAATTTCTTTTATCCCGTTTTCCCTCAGATAAGCATTTGTTTTGGAAAAATGTCGGCAACCTAAAAAGCCTCGGTGTGCTGAAAGGGGAGACGGGTGAGGCGCGGTAAGAACCAGATGGCGAGTGCGATCAATCATGTTACCTTTTTTCTGGGCATGGCTACCCCAGAGCAAAAAAACTAAATTTTTACGATATTTATTCAGTGCCTCAATAACGCGATCGGTAAAGGTTTCCCAATTTAAATTTGCATGTGAATGGGCAAGTCCCCGCTCAACGGTTAATACGGTATTGAGCAATAACACACCTTGTTCCGACCATTTCACCAAATAACCGTGGGAAGGCATTTGAAAACCGGGAATATCTTGGGTTAATTCTTTATAGATATTCACGAGGGACGGAGGTATTGCCACCTCCGGCTTGACTGAAAACGCAAGCCCGTGCGCTTGATTTGGGCCGTGGTAAGGATCTTGCCCTAAAATGACCACTTTGACATCTTCAAATGCGGTGTATTTAAACGCGTTAAACACTTCATCTTGCGGAGGATAAACGGTTTTTCCGCTTTGTCTAGCAAGGTGAACTTGTTTTAATGTGTTTTGAAAATAAGGTTGCTCTTTTTCTTTGCCGATTACATCTGTCCATGTTTTCATCATCGAATCCTCTTCAAATTGAGTTGTAGCATTATAAACTAAGTTATAATCTATGGAACGAGATAATTTGCTGGTGAAGTGTTAATTAAAGTTTGTCAATAAATTATGCTACAAGAAAATTTTTTGATCTCACTAAAAATTTGCAAAAAGCTGCTTATTCTTAATTAAAAGAATTTGATGTATTAAAATTTTTTGATAAAATTTGCACAGTTTTGTGATTATACCCATACCAACTTAGGAGTCTATTATGATTAAAGGTATTCAAATTACCCAAGCAGCGAATGACAATTTACTCAACTCATTCTGGTTGTTAGATAGCGAGACGAATGAGGCCCGTTGCCTATGTGCAAAAGGTGATTTCAAGGAAGATCAAGTTATTGCGGTAAGCGAACTTGGTCAAATCGAATACCGTGAATTACCGGTAAACGTTGCGCCGACTGTAAAAGTGGAAGGCGGCCAACATTTAAACGTGAACGTGTTACGCCGCGAAACATTAGAAGATGCGGTAAACAACCCGGATAAATATCCACAACTAACAATCCGTGTTTCCGGTTACGCAGTACGTTTCAACTCCTTAACTCCGGAACAACAACGCGATGTAATTACCCGTACTTTCACTGAAAGTCTGTAATTTATTTAAAGATTAAACAGAAACCCCGATTTTGTCGGGGTTTTTTAATAAATCAAAAATCAACCGCACTTTTTCTCTTCTAGCGGTTTTTGTGGTTTTCAGGTACAATCCGCCAGTTAAATTTGATGATTTTTGAGAAAACCAAGCTTTTATGAAGAATATTCGTAACTTTTCTATTATTGCCCATATTGACCATGGTAAATCAACCCTTTCCGATCGTTTGATTCAAACCTGTGGCGGTCTTTCAGATCGTGAAATGGAAGCACAAGTATTGGATTCAATGGATCTTGAACGTGAGCGCGGTATCACTATTAAAGCTCAAAGCGTAACTTTAAATTATAAAGCTAAAGATGGCGAAACCTATCAATTAAACTTTATTGATACCCCGGGACACGTGGATTTCTCGTATGAAGTTTCCCGTTCCCTTGCAGCTTGTGAAGGCGCGTTGTTAGTGGTGGATGCCGGGCAAGGGGTAGAAGCACAAACTTTAGCGAACTGCTATACCGCAATTGAAATGGATCTGGAGGTTGTGCCGATTTTAAATAAAATTGATTTACCTGCCGCAGATCCTGAGAGGGTTGCCGAAGAAATTGAAGATATTGTGGGGATTGACGCGATGGAAGCGGTGCGTTGTTCCGCAAAAACCGGGCAGGGCATTGAAGATGTACTAGAAGAAATTGTGGCGAAAATCCCTGCACCTGAGGGCGATCCGAATGCGCCGTTACAAGCCCTGATTATTGACTCTTGGTTTGACAACTATCTTGGCGTGGTTTCGTTAGTACGGATAAAAAACGGCGTATTACGAAAAGGCGATAAAATTAAAGTGATGTCTACAGGTCAAGCTTATAATGTGGATCGCCTTGGTATTTTCACACCAAAGCAAGTGGACACGACGGTATTAAATTGTGGCGAAGTAGGTTGGGTCGTTTGTGCGATTAAAGATATTTTAGGCGCACCGGTGGGGGATACACTAACTCATCAGCATAACCCTGCAAGTAGTGTTTTACCCGGCTTTAAAAAAGTCAAACCTCAAGTTTACGCTGGTTTGTTCCCTGTCAGCTCGGACGATTATGAGGCGTTTCGTGATGCGCTAGGTAAACTAAGTCTGAATGATGCCTCATTATTCTATGAACCGGAAAATTCAACCGCACTTGGTTTTGGTTTCCGTTGCGGTTTCTTGGGACTTCTTCATATGGAGATCATTCAAGAACGCTTAGAACGAGAGTATGATCTGGATTTAATTACTACGGCACCCACGGTAATTTATGAAGTGGAAATGACCAATGGCGAAGTGGTGTATGTGGATAGTCCGGCTAAATTACCGCCGCTTAATAATATTTCCGAAATTCGTGAACCGATTGCAGAATGTAATATGCTCGTGCCGCAAGAATACTTAGGAAACGTTATTACGTTATGTGTGGAAAAACGTGGTGTGCAAACCAATATGGTCTATCACGGTAATCAAATTGCATTGACTTATGAAATCCCAATGGGCGAAGTCGTGCTGGATTTCTTCGATCGTCTAAAATCAACCTCTCGCGGTTATGCCTCGCTGGATTATGGTTTTAAACGTTTCCAAGCGGCGGATATGGTGCGTGTCGATATTATGATCAATGGTGAGCGTGTGGATGCGTTAGCGTTAATTGTACACAAAGATAATGCACAATATCGTGGTCGTGAATTGGTGGAAAAAATGCGTGAGCTGATTCCTCGTCAACAATTTGATATTGCCATTCAAGCTGCTATTGGTAATCACATTATTGCACGTTCAACGGTGAAACAATTACGTAAAAATGTTTTAGCGAAGTGTTATGGTGGTGATGTTAGCCGCAAGAAAAAACTTTTACAGAAACAAAAAGAAGGTAAAAAACGAATGAAATCCTTAGGTAATGTAGAAGTACCGCAAGAGGCATTTTTAGCAATTTTACACGTAGGTAAAGATAAATAAGGAAAGCTATGTCGAATTTATTTTTCATCATTTTACTGGTAGTTGGTTTTGGTATTTGGAAAGGCTTGGATTATCTTCAGTTACCGAATACCTTCAGCATTTTATTGTTGATTTTGACAACGGTTTCAGGCGTATTATGGTGTTATCATCGTTTTGTTGTTGCGCCGAAACGCCGGCGTAAAATTGCACGTGCAGAGCAGCGTTCCGGTCAGGCATTAACTGATGAGGAAAAAGCAAAAATCGAGCCTATTTCAGAAGGTTCGGAGTTTTTGTCTTCATTGTTCCCTGTACTTGCTGTGGTTTTCTTTATACGTTCGTTTTTATTTGAACCCTTCCAAATCCCTTCCGGTTCAATGGAGTCGACATTGCGTGTAGGCGATTTTCTGGTGGTAAATAAATATGCTTATGGCGTCAAAGACCCTATTTTTCAAAATACGATTATTGCCGGTGAAAAACCGCAACGCGGTGATGTCATCGTATTTAAAGCGCCGGAACAAGCTTTACTCCATACCGGATTGGGCGCAACCCGTGCGGCTTATGCGGAAAATTTGGCATTAACCTCAAAAAATAATATGTCCGGCGTGGATTATATTAAACGTATTGTAGGGCAAGGCGGAGACCGCGTGATTTTCGATATGGATCAAAAAACATTGAAGATTGTGTATGGTAAAGAAGGTAAACCTTGCGAAGTAAATTGTGAAAGTAAAGCGTTTGAATATAGTCAAAATCCAACTAATCCGGCATTTCCAAATGAATTGGAGTTGACAGAAAAAGGTGATGCGGTACATAACGTGTTGATCAGTCCCTATCGCCGTTATGCCGGTCCGGAATTTTTTACCCAAGAGGGTAACCCGACCGCAGAATGGGTTGTACCGGAAGGACAATATTTTGTCATGGGTGATCATCGCGATCACAGTGATGACAGCCGTTTTTGGGGATTTGTTCCGGAAAAAAATATTGTCGGTAAAGCTACTTATATTTGGATGAGCCTGGAAAAAGAACCAAACGAATGGCCGACAGGTTTGCGTTTTGAACGTTTCTTTACAGCAATTAAATAAGATGAATCATTTAGATAGATTAGAGCGAGAAATCGGCTACCAATTTAACGATATATCGCTCTTAAAATTGGCACTAACACATCGAAGTGCTGCGACAAAACACAATGAACGCCTAGAGTTTTTGGGTGATTCTATTCTCAATTTTACTATTGCAGAAGCCTTGTATCATCAATTTCCTCGTTGTAACGAAGGTGAATTGAGTCGTATGCGTGCGACCTTAGTAAGGGAAAAAACGCTGGCAATGTTAGCGCGCCAGTTTGAACTGGGGGAATATATGTCGCTTGGTTCCGGTGAGTTAAAGAGCGGCGGTTTTCGCCGTGAATCCACTCTTGCGGACTGTATGGAAGCCATTATTGGAGCAATGTCATTGGATCAAGGTATTATTCTCACGACGCAAGTGATTCGAACTTGGTATCAATCCCTATTGGCAGAAATCAAACCGGGTGATAATCAAAAAGACGCGAAAACCCGCCTACAGGAATATTTGCAAGGTAAAGGGCTGGCATTACCAAGTTATAAAGTCATTAATATTCAAGGTGACCCCCATTGCCAGACTTTCACCGTTGAATGTAAAGTGAAAAATGTGAATAAAATTTTTGTGGCGAAAGGTTCGAGCCGTCGTAAAGCGGAGCAAGCGGCCGCCGAACAAGTTTTAAAAGAATTGGATATAAAATGACCGAACAATTTGACAAAACCTATTGCGGCTTTATTGCCATTGTAGGGCGCCCGAATGTGGGTAAATCAACGCTCTTAAATAAAATTTTAGGGCAAAAAATTTCTATTACATCACGCAAAGCACAAACTACCCGTCATCGCATTGTGGGGATAAAAACCGAAGGGGAATACCAAGAGATTTATGTGGATACCCCGGGGCTTCACATTGAAGAAAAACGTGCTATCAATCGTTTAATGAACCGAGCGGCAAGTAGTGCTATCGGTGATGTGGATCTTATCATTTTTGTGGTGGACGGCACTCATTGGAATGCCGATGATGAAATGGTGTTAAACAAACTTCGCAACGCGAAGGCACCGGTGGTATTGGCGATTAACAAGGTGGATAACATCAAAAATAAAGATGATTTATTGCCGTTTATCACTGAATTAAGCAGTAAATTTGATTTTGCTCATATCGTACCGATTTCTGCACAACGTGGTAATAATGTTGATGAACTTGAAAAAATTGTACGAACCTCCTTACGTGAAGGTATGCATCATTTTCCTGAAGATTATGTAACGGATCGCTCGCAACGTTTTATGGCATCGGAAATTATCCGTGAAAAATTAATGCGTTTTACCGGCGAAGAACTGCCTTATTCGGTCACCGTTGAAATTGAACAATTTAAACTCAATGAACGTGGCACTTATGAAATCAACGGATTGATTTTGGTTGAACGTGAAGGGCAAAAGAAAATGGTGATTGGCGCACAAGGGAAAAAAATTAAAACCATTGGTATGGAGGCCCGTGCGGATATGGAACGTTTGTTTGATAACAAAGTCCATCTCGAGCTTTGGGTAAAAGTGAAGTCCGGTTGGGCGGATGATGAACGTGCATTACGTAGCTTAGGCTATATGGACGAATAAAAGTGCGGTTCGTTTTCCGCAAGTTTTATCATGTAGAAAGCCAAGGTGAATCCTTGGCTTTTTGCTTGAAAATGAAGTAAAAAATAACCGCACTTAAAAAGGATTAATCCTCACTTCCAATTCCTAAGGCACAAGCATAAGCGGAGCTCCATGCCCATTGGAAATTATAACCGCCAAGACAACCGACAACATCCAATACTTCACCGATAAAATATAGTCCTTTTATTTGCTGACTTTCCATAGTTTTGGAAGAAATATGATGAGTGTCCACCCCACCCATGGTGACTTCCGCCGTACGATAACCTTCCGTTCCATTTGGTACAAATTGCCAATGATGAACTAAATCCAGCAGATTTTTTAACCGCTCTTTGTTGAGGTTAGCGATCGCTTCATCTTGAATAAACCCTTGTTCGAGCCAAAGCTCGACTAATTTTTTCGGCAGTAATCGCGTCAGCACGGTTTTTAGCATGAGTTTTGGCGATTGTTGCTTAGTTTGACAGATCTCTTCTTGCAAATTGTGTGCCGGTAATAAATCAATTTCCACACTTTCGTTAGACTGCCAATAATTAGAAATTTGTAATACGGCAGGGCCGGAAATACCACGATGAGTGAAAAGTAACTGATTGTGAAAAGACTTTCCGCATGTTGCTGTGATAGTGACTGGTAGACTAATGCCTGAAAGTGCGGTCAAAAATCGATCTGTTTCCCGATAAGTGAAAGGCACAAGGCCGGCTCGTGGAGAAACTACCGGAATATCAAATTGTTCGGCAATCCGGTAACCCAAAGGCGTTGCTCCAAGTCCGGGCATTGAAAGTCCACCGGTTGCGATAACCAAATTTCTACATTGCCATTGAGCTGAATTTGTCTGCAAAATGAACCGCACTTTCTCATCATTTTCAACCCGTTCGACCTGTGATATTTCATTGCGTAAGTGTATCTTTACTTGATATTTCTTACATTCGCTTGCCAACATTTCTACAATATTTTCCGCTCCTTCATCACAAAAAAGCTGTCCAAGCTCTTTTTCATGATAAGCAATGCCGTATTCTGCCACTAAAGTAATAAAATCCCAGTTGGTATAGCGGGCAAGAGCGGATTTTACAAAATGCGGATTCTGTGAAAGATAGTGTGCGGCTGTAACTTCAAGATTTGTGAAATTACAGAACCCACCGCCGGACATTAAGATTTTTCTTCCGATTTTTTTACCATTATCCAGCACAACCACTTCTTTGCCTAATTTTCCTAATTGTGCCGCACAAAATAAGCCGGAAGCACCGGCACCGATAATAAGGGTTTCGGAATAATGGTTCACTGTGCTTGTCCTCGGTCTAAAAATTCTAACATCTTCATTCGTTGAATCACCATGCGGCGATCAACAGCTGCATTACCGGTATCTAATAATTGTTGTAAATAATTTTTTGCTTGTGAATAATTACCTTGTTCAAGTTCAATCGTAGCCAGCAAAGAAATACTCGAAATTTCTTTTTTATCCTGTTCCAGGGCTTGTGTTAAAAGTTGCTGAATTTCGGGCGTAAGCCGCTGACCTGCTTGATAATAAAGTGCGGTAGCTTTTAAGCCTAAAATATTAGGTTTGCTGCCCGATAATTTTTCGGCATTTGCATAGGCAATTAGGGCATGGCCAAACTCATTATTTTGTACATAAGCTTCGCCGAGTTGAAGCCATGCCTCGTCGTTATTCGGATTTGCACGTAATTTATCTTGGATTTTACTAATCACATCTTCTTTTTTGTGAAAGTCCGCCATTTCAATTTGCTTGTTATGTTGGGAAATCATCGCCTGTTCGCCTTCTTGTAAGCGTGAAAAACGATCAAGGGATAAATAATAGCTAACTGGAATGGCTATGAGTAAAGCAAAAATACAAAGCGTGATTTTGCCATTGCTCTTTTGCGGAGAATGCGTATTTTGCTCGAATTGCTCAAGGTTGTTGAATGCCGAAAGGGAAGTATTATGCTCAAGCCGAGAAGTTCTTTGTCGGGAATACCAAATCAACCCGACGGCTAAAATAAGTAATCCTATCGGTAATAGCCATAATAATGCTGTATTCCATTGGAAAGGCGGTTTGTAATTAACAAAATCACCGAATCTTGCCGTCATTGTGTCGATAATTTGCTGATTTGTTTTGCCTTCATTCACCATATTAT
Source organism: Rodentibacter sp. Ppn85 (assembly GCF_001999335.1). GTDB lineage: Bacteria > Pseudomonadota > Gammaproteobacteria > Enterobacterales > Pasteurellaceae > Rodentibacter. The sequence continues at coordinate 47,602 of NZ_MLHS01000002.1, forward strand.
AGACTTCAATCCGCAAGTCATAAGCTATGGGTGAATTGGATTCTACCAAGTTTTGATTTTGGCATTGCGGGCAACGTAAAGATTTCGCCAGTTGCACGGCTCGGCTGCGATCCGCCTGGTTTTTGAATTGATAGGTATCCACAATTTCAGCTTGGGCAAACAAGCTGAATAGCAATAAAAGTGCGGTTAAAAAATTTCTCATTTTTTCATTAATTCTTGAATTTTCGGTACAAAAATGTTTTCCCAGGTTTCAGGTTCAAGTAATCCTGAATGGCGATAACGAATCACGCCATGCATATCCACCAAATAAGTTTCCGGTGCGCCGTCCACGCCTAGTTTTAGAGCAAGCTCGCCGTGGCTGTCATCAATCGTGAGAAGAAAGGGATTTCCCATTCTTTTGAGCATTTCACGCCCATTTTGTGGGTTGTCTCGATAATTAATGCCGATGATTGGTATGGTTTTGGCTATATTCATTAATAGCGGATGTTCTTCTTTGCAATAGCCGCACCAACTGCCCCAAACATTCAATAAAAACGGTTGCTTCGGAAAATTTTTGGGGCTGATTCTTTGCGAGGGATCAAGTAAATCTACCTGATAAAATTCCGGTACGGGTTTATCAATTAGCGCAGAGGCGATTTTTTTCGGATCTTGATTTAGTCCGGCAATTAATAAAATACATACCGCTAAAAGCAGCAAGAGCGGTGTAAAAAAGAGCAGTTTTTTCTTCATTATTTTTCCCGTTTTCGACACGAAGTCAGCGTACTAAAAAATGCGCCCAATGCCATTAAAATTCCCCCGGCCCAAAGCCAACGAATAAGCGGTTTGTGATGTAGGCGGAAGGTAAATTCGCCTTTGCCGAGAGCGTCGCCCATGACGATATATAAATCACCCCAAAAATTGCCGTTTAAACCGACTTCACTCATGGTCATGGTGCGAACATCGTAATAACGGCGTTCGGGAACAATTGTTGCATAAACTTTACCGTTTTCGGTAACATCGAAAACAGCGACTTCGGCGGTGAAATTCGGGCCGATTTCATTCGAAAATTGACGGTAATAAAATTCATATTCTCCTAGTTTTTGGCTTTGTTGCGGTGCAAGACGAACACCAATTTCACTACCGAAATAACTGCTTGTTACCGCCCCCATCGTTGCAATGGCGACACCGCAATGGGCAACAATCATACCTAGCTGAGTTAAACGAACTTTACGCCAATTTTGCCATAAGGTAGCAAAGAAAAGCCAGATAGCAAGACTTAATAATAAGAAAGCAAAGCTGTGAAAAGTGAGCGTATCATTATTGTGAATTTGCTGCCAAATTATTAAGGCGGATAGTCCGAAAGAGGGGATGAGCAGTAATAAACAACGTGCGAAAAAAGCACGATCAAATTTTGATTGGCGTAATGCGAGGGAAACGACCATGGCAATGAGCATCCCCATTAAAATTGGTAAGAAAATGCTGTTGAAATAGGGGCTGCCGACAGAAATAGATCCCCAATTCATGGCTTGAAACAGCATAGGATAGAATGTGCCTAAAAAGGTGGAAACAATCGCTATCGTTAATAGAATATTGAATAATAAAATACCACCGGTTTTAGAAATTAGCCGGAATTTGACCGCACTTTGCGTATTGTTGCTTGCACGGAAGGCAAATAATCCAAAAGCAAATAGCGTGAGTAAAAAGAAAATCAATAACAGTATATAACCACGGGTGTTATCCAAGGCAAAGGCATGAACTGAAGTGAGTGCACCGGAGCGTACAATAAATGTTCCCAGTATGCTGAAGGCGAAAGCAAGAAGGGAAAACAGGGTTGTCCAGTAATTAAACGCGCCTTGTTTTTCGGTGATGATTAAACTATGCAGCAAGCCAAGCCCTACTAACCATGGCATAAGTGAGGCATTTTCCACCGGATCCCAAAACCACCATCCTCCCCAACCCAGCTCGTAATATGCCCACCAAGCACCCAATACAATACCAAGTGTGAGAAATAACCAAGAAAACAATATCCAGCCACGCATTTTATAGGCAATTTGTTTGACAGGCAGGTTATAAATCAGCGCGGATAGCGTCATTGCAAAATTCACTGCAAAGCCCACATAACCAATATACAGCAATGGCGGGTGAAAAATTAATCCCACATCTTGAAGCATTGGATTGAGATCCCGCCCTTCCATTGGTGCGGGAAAAATACGCCCAAAGGGATTAGAATAAAATAGAATAAAAACGGCAAATCCTAAGCAAATTAAACCGAGTAAGGAGAGCGTTTGCGTGGAAAAAGTGCGGTCATTTTTTCGGTTGAAAATAGCAAAAGCGGCAAGCCATAAACTTAATGAAAATAACCAGAACAGCATGGATCCTTCGTGTCCTCCCCACGTGGCGGCAACTTTGAAGAATGTCGGTAGCTGGGAATTGGAGTGCGCTGCCACATATTCAAGCGTGAAATCGTCCACGGCAAAAGAATAGGCGAGAATGATAATGGAGATGAGCGTTGATAGGGTAAAAATATAGCTTAACCACCAAGCGGAATTAATTAACGTTGAATTTTTTTTGAGTAAGCCGATTTGTGGCAGCAATGCAAGGAACAAAGCACTGATAGTGGCAACTAAAAGAGAAAGGAAACCAAGTTCTGGGAGCATAATAAAATTTATTTTTAAATGATTAAAATAGGGTTTCAAAAAAGAAAGGCGCATATTAATACGCCTTTCTCTATAAAACAACTATTACCTAAGCAACTGTTAACTGTCCCGCATACAAAATAAAGTATCGCAGACAGAGTACACCGATTAAGTCAAAAACCGATACTAGAATGATAAAGTTACGGTTATATTTGAGTCGCTCGGGAGCAACCATATTTGCAATTAACGGTATGAAAATTCCGATAAAGAATACACCAATCCAGAATATCATTCCCCAAAATCCGGAAAGAGCATTGTGAAGTGCAACTGTTTTTTGCCCACCACCAAAATGTAATCCCACAAAGAAACATACTAATAAACCAAGTTCGGTGACCATGATAGGTACTTCAAATTTATGGATAAAGTGAGATTCGTGAGAATCACCTTTCAATTTACCGGCAATTAGGATAATTAAAAATGTTGCCGCAATACCGGATGAGGTTCCCGATGCGAGGAATAATGTTGGTAAAACGGGGTTATTCAGCATTGGATAACTAATTAGGGCGGAAAGTAAGAAACCGGTATAAGCGCCTAATACTGCAGCCAATATGAATAAAAGCACTTCCACCGGATTGGTTAAACGTTCTGCAAAGTTAATTAGTTTCATCACAAATTTTAGTTTTGGCATAAAGCGATGGATGAGTGCTTCAATTTCATTTTTGAATATCGCCACTCCCCATAATACCAAGAACAGCATATAAATTTGGAAGAGCATAACCCCCATAGACATGACAGAATCAAACTGATAGTTGAACATCAATTTCCAGAATGTCCAAGGACGTGCCAAGTGGAAAATTAACAGTGTTAAGCCGATTAATGTTGGTACCGAACCTAAAATCACACCGGCACGAACAATCCAGTTTTGGCTTGGATTTTCCAATTTATTACTACGTTTAAATGCAACGGCTAATTGCACTGCGCCAGATGAGATCCCGAGTAAAAACAAATAGATCGCAATGGTCGAATCCCACACTAAATTTGGTGTGTGGAACGGAACTGGATAATCTAACGTCATCTTCTAGGCTCCCCATGTTGGAATGGAATATGGTAAAGATTTGGTTGTGTACCTAATTCCACTTTTGTGCGATAAACCGGTTTTTCTTTCACCTTACGCGCGACTTCGCTGGTCGGATCGTTCATATCGCCAAAGGTTAATGCTTTTGTCGGACAAGCTTCTACACAGGCAGGTTGTTTACCATTGGCTAAATTAGTGTCACGACAGAAGTTACATTTATCTGCGGTTAAATGTTCCGGATGAATGAAACGCACGCGATACGGACAAACTGCAATACAATATTGGCAGCCTACACATAAATCTTTATGCACATCTACAATACCGGTTTCTTTATCAACGAACGACGCCCCGGTTGGACAAACCGCCACGCAGGGCGCATTTGTGCAGTGTTGGCAAGATTGACGGAAAAACTCATATTTCTGGTTTGGAAATTCGCCATAAGGTTTGCTGCGCAAAATTTCCAAACGAGATACGCCTTGTGGCACCTGGTTGACATCACGGCAAGCATCCATACAGGCCGTACAGCCAATGCAAGCTGTTTCATCATGCACCATTGCGTAACGTTTAGTTTTATCCGCCTTCCCTTCTTTTGCTAAAGAAGTTAAGGATGTTCCCGTCATAAGGATCACAGCCCCCATGCCGGAAACAAAGTTTCGGCGTGAGCAAGTTGTCATTGTTTATCCTTTTGTTCGGTTGATTTTTCTTGTTCGGCTTGGCGTTTTTGTTGTTCACTATGACAGTCAACACAAAGCTTTACACGCTGTTTTGGTTCAATACCTTTCATGGCATCATCTTTAGGATGAAGTGTGTGGCAGCTGGCACAAGGTAATTTCATCGCGTGAACGTCGTGAGCCCAAAGTTTTTCACGTAATTTATCAGGTTGGTGGCAGGCAAAACAGATTTGATTTTGTTCTTGCACGGAATACATCGGTTTTTTCTGACCAAAAATATCGCCTTCGAAACGCATTACATCTTTTGCACCACGGCGGTGATTTTCAGTGATATTACCGTGACAGCTTACGCAGGTGATCGGTTTACCGTTGTTTGGATTTTTTTGGTTTAAGTGCGCACCATGGAATTTCCCAAAGTGTAGTTCACCCCCTGATTGATCCAATGTTTGATTTTTGTCTACTTTGTCAAATTTATGACATTTCGCACAATATTGATTTGGATCACGTTGGTTGTCTAATTGCGGTTCATAATTTAGTGCGGAATCCGCTTGTGCATGGGTAATCACTGGTGTTGCTGCAGCAAACACAAGAAATACTGCGGCTTTTGCCATATTGCGAATAAAAGAAGTTAAATTCATTTTGGAACCTCAAATTTATTATGGAAAACGACCGCACTTTTAGCACAAAAGTGCGGTAACTTTTCTTACTGTTTTGTTATGGTATCTTCAGCTAATTTGCCGTTGGCTTTTGCTTCTTTTTCCCATTGAGGCACAACTGTTTTTAAGAATTCTTCTTTTGCTTGACGTTCTTTTTCAATATCAATACCCATCACTTTCCAAGCTTTTTCCGCTGTAGAAATATCAGGGATTTCAATCGGTGTTTTTACGCCGTGTTTGGTTAAGATAACGGCAAGTTTAGTACGTGCGTCAGCAGCTTTATCTAAACCGGAACCTAGTACGCTAAGCATTACATCCGGCGCGTGCATATGACCACCGTGGCTTGCTGCCGAGTAGTCCCAACGCCATTGTGCGTGACGGATATCCATTAATGCAGGTTCCATTTCTTCTTTGGTCGCACCGGCATCCCAAGCAGCTTTCGCTTCAAAGTGTGCTTTAACCACTTGATCTTCTAAGCGTCCCATAATGTCTTTGACTTCTTTTTTACGTGAAGCCACGATATCTTGAAGTTTTTCTTTGCTTTGATCGTGACAGTTTGCACAAGTTGAGTTAAAGGCATCGAATGGATTTTGAATTTGGTGATCGGTGTAAACTTTACCGTCTTTATCTTGTACTTTTGGCATATGGCAGTCGACACAGGTCACACCGTTTTTACCGTGCATCCCTAAAGACCAAATTTCAAAGTCCGGATGCTGTGCTTTCAACATTGGTGCTTTGGAAAGAGAGTGTGTCCAATCGCTGAAACCAATATCATCGTAGTATTTTTCAATGTCATCGACTGTTTGACCGTTATTCCAAGGGAAGGTCACTTGTTTTATATCGCCTGCAAAGTAGTACTCAACATGGCAGTTTGCACATATTTCCGCACGTTGTTCTGTGCGTGCTGCGGTGTTGAAACTAAGGTTCGCTTGCTCTTTTCCTTCCGCTTTTGCCTTGGCCTGTAAAGCATTGTTGAGGTGATCGAAAGCACGTAAAACATGTGGGCGTGCAATACGCAATGCCGGTTTTCCTTCTGCAAAATCTTTAGAGGTTGTATCGTGACAATCTGCACAACCTATTGAGTTCACTACTTCAGGTCCGCCTTTTGCCCATTTCGCATTAAAGTAACCTTCTTCGCCCCATTCAGCAATTAAACGAGGAACATCAGGGCCTTTACATGTCCAACATGCCATAGGCTGAGGACCGTCATTGGCAGTTTTTGGCGCACCGGTACGCAAAATATTACGTACATCTTGAACTGCGTAAGCGTGACCGCGTGGTGCGTTATATTCTTTAGCGAAAGCATATCCGCCCCAAAGAACGATCAAACGCGGATCTTCTTCAACGGCATAAATTAATTTGTCGCCTTTCTCTGTCGCTTTCCAAGATTGGAATTGTTTTGGATATTTTTCTGCGAATTTTTCATTCACAGCTTCAATTTTTAAGTTGGGATTTGGAGCTTCAACCGGTTGTTCAACAGGTTTATAGACCATTTCTGCCATTGCTGAATTGTAGGTACCTAAAGTTGCGAAAGAAATTGCCAAGATTAGGCTTTTTCTCAATGCTTTCATAATAATCACTCCATAAAAAATAAGGAAAGTAAAATAGCATTAAATGCGAACCATTATTGATAAGCTGTTGAAATAACTTAAAAAAACAGGGTTCATGCAATTGTAACAATAACAAAAGTTCGATGATTTTCTAGAACGATTTGAGGAAAAACTGTTTTAGATCAAAGTAACAATAAAAAATACCTCTAAATGAGTAATGGTTTAATGTGGTTAAGATGAGGACTTAGAGACAGAGAAAACGGAGATCTATTTGATTATAAATAATATAAATAGTCTGCTTATCTAAATGATTCTTTTATTTTTTTGTAATATTCACTACACAAAAACTATTAATGTGAGCCCTGTTTTATTATTTAATAATTTCTTTTGAAAAATGCGTTGATTATTAAATAAAATTATTCTTTCACAGACAAAAAGATTGAGTTTTCCATAGACGACAGCCTTCATAAGATTCCTTACTTTTTGCAATGAAGCAGCAGTATAAATACAAAGGAACTTTTGTGATCCGGTTTTAATCTTACAGTGGCGGATTTTTACGAAAAACTTTAAATTTAAAGCCCGCTTTAAATCGGGCTTTGAAATAGTAATAAGAGTTTATTTTTTCTTCTGGCAGTGTGGACAAATATAACTATTGCGTTGCCCAATAATTAAACTTTCAATTTTTGTACCGCACTTTGGACAAGGTTTGTCTTTGTTACCATATACTAATAATTCTTGGGCGAAGTAGCCGGGGCGGCCATCCGGTTGTAAAAAATCTTTGAGTGTTGTTCCACCCTGTTGTATTGATTTTGTTAACACGGATTTGATTGTGTTCACTAATAATATGCATTGTTTTCGGGTGAGATTTGCAGTCACTTTTTGTGGATGTAATCCGCATAAAAATAAACTTTCATTGGCATAAATATTGCCGACACCGACAACGACGGCATTATCCATTAAGAAGGTTTTAAGTGCGGTCAGTTTTTTACGAGATTTTTTGAAGAGGTATTCGGCGTTAAACTCATCGGAGAGCGGTTCAGGCCCGAGTTTCAAGAAAAGATGAAATTCGTCAAGATTTTCAGTCCACAGCCATGCGCCAAAACGGCGGGGATCGTTATAGCGTAATAATTTCCCGTTATTCATGATAATATCCACGTGATCGTGTTTATCAATGGGGCTGTCGTGTGGCACAATTCGAACTGAACCGGACATACCTAAATGCCCGATGATGTAGCCTTGTTCTGTATGGATAATAAGATACTTTGCTCGACGTGAGAGTTCTAGAATTTTCACATTGGTTAGTTCTATTAATTCAGGTGAAACTGCCCAACGTAATTTGGGTTGGCGAACGGTTATTTTTTCAATAGTAAAACCTGTTAAATAGGGGCTTATACCCCGTAGGGCAGTTTCAACTTCAGGTAATTCCGGCATAATTGAGCTCTCTAATGAATTTTTTGTACAAAAAAACCCGAGCGATGTCGGGTTTTTTCAAATCGGCAAAATTATTTGATTTTTGCTTCTTTATAGATAACGTGTTTACGTACTACCGGATCAAATTTTTTGATTTCCATTTTTTCAGGCATGTTACGTTTGTTTTTATCGGTTGTGTAGAAGTGCCCGGTCTCTGCAGTAGAAACTAAACGGATTTTCTCACGAGCGCCTTTCGCTGCCATGTCTTAGCTCCTTTTATTAGATTTTTTCGCCACGAGCACGGATTTCAGCTAACACTGCATCAATGCCTTTTTTATCAATAATACGCATACCTTTTGCTGTTAAGCGCAAAGTTACGAAACGGTTTTCACTTTCAACCCAAAAACGGTGAGTGTGAAGGTTTGGAAGAAAACGACGACGTGTCGCATTCATTGCATGTGAGCGGTTATTACCCACAGCCGGACGCTTGCCTGTTACTTGACAAACTCTAGACATAATAATCTCCAATAATTAAATATAAGCTCGAGCTTACGGTTCGGATTGCTCTAAATCTGGCTTGACCAGATTTGCTGCCTCGTCAGGTCGCGCAAATCCGACCCGCTTACTATATTAAAGGTGGCAGATTATACTGACTTTATTTCTATTTCTCAAGCATAAATACGATTTTCCTAAGGGACCGGAGAAAAAATCGGTGGTTTTTATGAGAATTAAAGAAAATTATGTTCAGCAAAGGAATAACAATCGTCTTTTCCCACAATGAAATGATCAAGAACACGAATTTCCATTAATTCTGCCGCCTCACAAATTCTTTGTGTGACGAGTTGATCCGCATGACTGGGTTCTGTTACCCCCGAAGGATGGTTATGTACTAAAATGAGCGCGGCAGCATTGCAATAAAGCGCCTCTTTGATTATTTCTCGCGGATACACGTTTGCGACATTAATTGTGCCTAAAAACAACCGCTCTTTTTTTATGAGTCTGTGTTGATTGTCTAAAAATAACGCCATAAAAATTTCACGTTCTTCGTGTTGTAATTCAATTCTTAAATAGAGTTTGACTGTTTCCGGGTCGGTAAAAATTTGTGCATGAAACATTTCTTGTTTAAGGTAACGTTTGGTCATTTCGGTAGTAGCTTGAAGTTGAATAAATTGCGTAATACCTAAACCTTTCATTGCACAAAAAGAAATTTGATCGGCAGAAAGTAGTGCGCGAAGCGAACCAAAATGCTCAATGACTTGTTTTGAAAGTTGCATAACGGGGCAACCTTTTATACCGGTACGTAAGAAAATTGCTAAGAGTTCTTGGTCTGAAAGAGCGGCGACTCCATATTTTAATAACTTTTCGCGCGGCATAAGTTGGTCAATTTCCATTGTTTTACCTTATATCAATAAAAATCTTTCAGATTTTGACCGCTCTTGTATGATTTGGCTATTTAGGCGTGTAAATACTGCGTAGTGGATCGCGAAAATAAAATTTTTTATTCAACTAAATTGAAGTAAAATACGCAAATTGTGGTTAACCACTAACAAATTAAATGGAGAGGAAATGAAGCTAAGCGGAAAACGTATTGTTGTGGGAATAACCGGAGGAGTCGCAGCCTATAAAACCATTGAATTTATTCGCTTATTACGTAAAGCTGAGGCTGAAGTTCGTGTGGTATTGACACCCGCTGCCGCGGAATTTGTTACACCACTGACCTTACAAGCTATTTCTGGTAATGCCGTCGCACAATCTTTACTTGACCCGCAGGCGGAACTTGCTATGGGGCATATTGAGCTTGCAAAATGGGCTGATGTCGTGGTAGTTGCGCCGGCTAGTGCGGATTTTATTGCTCGTTTTACAGTGGGGATGGCAAATGATTTGCTTTCTACAATTTGTTTGGCAACCGATGCACCGATTTTTCTTGCACCGGCTATGAATCAACAAATGTTCCGCCAACAAATCACCCAACAAAATTTGACCGCACTTCAAGCGAGAGGCGTACAGATGATAGGCCCAAATAGCGGTTTTCAGGCTTGTGGTGATATGGGCGCAGGGCGGATGTCGGAACCGATGGAAATATTTACGGCACTTTCGGTTTTTTTCACGCAAAGCCAAGATTTACAAGGGCTAAATGTGGTGATTACCGCAGGCCCCACTCGAGAAGCCATTGATCCGGTGCGTTATATTTCCAATCATAGTTCCGGAAAAATGGGCTTTGCTATAGCAGAAAGTTTTGCGAAACGCGGCGCGAATGTCACATTAATTGCCGGTCCTGTAAGTTTACCGACACCGAATAATGTGACACGTATTGATGTTATATCGGCAAAAGAAATGTGGCAAGTTGCCCTTGAAAATGCGGTTAAAAATCAGATTTTTATTGGCTGTGCGGCAGTGGCTGATTATCGTGTTGCCGATATTGCCGAGCAAAAAATTAAAAAATCTGCTGAGGAAATGTCGCTTAAGTTAGTTAAAAATCTGGATATTATTGCTGATGTAGGGCATTTAACGAAAAATCGTCCTTTTACTGTGGGATTTGCAGCGGAAACACAAAATCTTGCTGACTATGCGAAGGAGAAACTAAAACGTAAAAATTTAGATATGATTTGTGCGAATGATGTATCGGACGGGCAAGTGTTTAATGCGGATGACAATGCTTTACAACTTTTTTGGAAAGCTGGGGGGACAACCCTTTCTTTTAAATCGAAAACCGAACTTGCAGCCGATTTAGTTAATGAGATCGTTAAACAATATCAAAAAATATTATAATTTTTGACCGCACTTTATGTAAGAAATAGAATTTCAAACGGAGTATAAAATGAAAAAAATTGATGTAAAAATTTTAGATCAACGTATTGGAAAAGAATTTCCTTTACCTACTTACGCCACAGCAGGCTCTGCCGGTCTGGATTTGCGGGCGTTAATTGATGAAGGTTTTGAAATTCAACCGAATGAAACAAGATTGATTCCGACTGGCTTATCCGTCTATATTGCAGATCCGAATCTAGCCGCGATTATTTTACCACGTTCCGGTTTAGGACATAAACATGGAATCGTGTTAGGAAATTTAGTGGGATTGATTGATTCGGATTATCAAGGTCCGTTGATGGTTTCCATGTGGAATCGAGGTTCTGAACCTTTTAAAATTGAAATCGGCGATCGTATTGCACAGTTAGTATTTGTTCCCGTGGTGCAGGCGGAATTTAATCTTGTACAGGACTTTCAGCAAACCGAGCGTGGTGAAGGCGGTTTTGGACATTCAGGCAAACAGTAACCTATGATAGAAGAACAGTTATCTTTATCCGGTGTAGATGAAATTGCACCGGAGGTAAAAATACCGAAAATTGAAAAACGTACAGTGAAAGAGCGCCGTCAGCAAGTATTAACGGTATTAACCCATATGTTACATTCTGAACGAGGAATGGAGCGTATGACCACTGCTCGTCTGGCACAGGAAGTTGGTGTGTCGGAGGCGGCACTCTATCGTTATTTCCCTAGTAAAACAAAAATATTTGAAGCGTTGATTGAAAATATTGAAAGTAATTTATTGAGCCGAATCAATGCTTCTATGCGTAATGAAACCAATACACTGAATCGCGTACATGATATTTTACAGATGATTTTGGATTTTGCCCGTAAAAATCCCGGTTTCACACGCATTTTAACTGGGCATGCGTTAATGTTTGAAGATGCGGAATTACAGGCGCGCGTAGCAATGTTTTTTGATCGCCTTGAAATGCAATTTGTGAATATTCTACAAATGCGCAAATTACGGGAAGGAAAGGGATTTACAGTAGATATTCGTATTATTGCCGCACATTTAGTGACCTTATGCGAGGGGCAGTTTATGCGTTATGTTCGAACGAATTTCCGCGTAACATCAAACCAATCTTTTGAACAACAATGGCTTTTTATTGAGCCTTTGTTTGCCTAATTGACTTTCTTAAGGAAATATATGATTATTCCATGGCAGAGCTTGGAATCCGAAACCCTTGATAATATTGTTGAAAGTGTCATATTACGCGAGGGCACCGATTACGGAGCGGAAGAAATTCCATTTGCACGTAAAAAAGAACAATTATTAGAAAAAATCCGTAATGGAAGTGCGGTCGTTATCTGGTCAGAATTACATGAATCCATTGATATAAAAGATAAAATGGAGTTTTTGAAGTAGAAATTGGTAAGGAGTCAATATGTCAAATTACATTGATGCTGATATTGAAGCGGAACAATTGCAAGCTGAGCATTCTGTAAGAGATCCTGCTTTAGATTGGTTTTTGACACATTGCCATTTACATAAATACCCGGCGAAATCAACTTTAATTTATGCCGGAGAAGAGGCAACTACGCTTTATTATGTAATTAAAGGTACTGTGATGGTTTCAGCAAAAGATGATGAAGGCAAAGAGATGATTTTAACTTATCTAGGTGCAGGTGAGTTTTTTGGTGAAGCAGGTTTGTTTGATGAGGGATCAAAACGTTCGGCTTGGGTAAAAACCAAAACTCCTTGCGAAATTGCTGAAGTTTCTTATAAAAAATATCGTCAGTTGATCCAAATTAATCCTGAGATTTTAATGTTTTTAACTGCGCAATTAGCACGTCGGGTGCAGAATACTTCTCGCCAAGTAAGTAATTTGGCATTTTTGGATGTTGCCGGACGTATTGCACAAACGCTGATTAATCTTGCCAAACAACCTGAGGCAATGACTCATCCGGATGGTATGCAAATTAAAATTACCCGCCAAGAAATAGGCCAAATGGTCGGTTGTTCTCGTGAAACGGTGGGGCGTATCATTAAAATGCTAGAAGATCAAAATTTGATTTATGCCCATGGTAAAACTATTGTTGTTTATGGCGTAAGATAATGGATAAAAACCACTGAAAAGTGGTTTTTTTATATATGAAAAAGTTTTTTGTATATTTAATATTCAAATAGATACACATTAAATTGACAATGGAGGGAAAAGGCTCTATCATGCGCCACATTCCTACAAATGTGTAGGAATACAGGATTGGTCTCCTGAAAAGTGGCTTAAAGGGTTGAAAAACCTTTTTATCGTTTTATGTCTTGCAGACTAGAACACCTCCATGGTGAGCTAGGTAGAAATTCCGCAAGGATGCGTACAGTAAGCCACTTACTGTTAAGACCAATTCTGCTTAGTTCACCACCCTAGAATAGTTTAATAAACTTCTCAAACATTATTTTCCCAAAGATTCTAGCGCCTTATAAAGATCCCTTAAGCATAGTCTTTTCTTATTTTTTATAGCTAACTAAAAACTACCTTCTATGAAAGTGGCTTTTCACTTAAAAGCTGGGGTATTTTTATGTTAAAATGGCACGAATTTTTCTATAAAGGCATTCCAGTGCAATTCACTCGTTCAGTTTCTTTACGTATTGCAAAATATCTTTCTCTTATCATTATTGCTGCGGGGGTTATTAGTTCTCTGAGTTTAGCGATTATGGCGAGTAATAAATCCGATGCTGAAGCGATTAATGTTTCCGGTTCACTTCGTATGCAAAGTTATCGTTTGCTGTACTTGATGGAAAAGCAGCCGAACACTGTTGAAAAAAATCTAGGGTTTTATGAAAAAAGCCTCCATGCTCCAAGTTTGATGGATATTCAGCATCAATTATTTACTCCCGATGCAGTAAAACAATCGTACCAAACCATCCTTCAACGTTGGGCGATAATGGAAAATTTTGCCCGACAAAATGATATTCAACAATACAGTCGAAATCTCACGGATTATGTGAGTGAAGTGGATTATTTTGTGTTTGAATTGCAACGTTTTAGTGAGCAAAAATGGCTTTTGGCGTTATCCGTACTGTGTTTTTCGATGTTACTCATTGTGGGGATGGTCTCTTATGTCATTTGGTTTACGCAACGTGAAGTGGTGAAACCGTTAAAATTGCTCACGCGGGCCAGTATACAAGTGCAAATGCGCCAGTTTAAACATATTCCGCTTGATACGAAAAATGATAATGAGCTTGGTACGTTAGCGCGAGTATTCACGCAAATGTCAACAGAGTTGGGTAAACTGTATTCACGTCTTGAAGATGCAGTGAATGAAAAAACACAAAAATTACGTCAAACCAACCGCTCTTTATCGACCCTCTACCAAAGCTCACAGTTACTTACTATGAATGCAATTGATGATAAAATTCTCAGCCAAATATTGCACCAGATTTTTGTGAGTGAACATTTGAGCTATATTGAATTGGATATTTTAGGGGCGGAGCATTGGGATATTGCATTAGGAGAGAAAAATACGTATCAGAGTCTGGAAACGCAAGAATTGAAAGTGGAAAGTGAGGTGCTGGGTGTGCTTTCATGGCAAGCAGGATTACCTTGCCCTGATCCTCGAATGATGCAAAATTTGGCGCAAATGTTAGCACGAGCCTTATATTTCCACAAAAATCAACGTCAGCAAGAACAACTTTTATTAATGGAAGAACGATCTATTATTGCGCGAGAGTTACATGATTCATTGGCTCAAGTATTATCTTTTTTACAGATCCAACTTGCTTTGTTGAAACATAATTTAAGGAAGAATGATGAAGCGGCACGACAGAAAAGTTTTGCCATTATTGATAACTTTGAACAAGCCCTTTCTAGCGGTTATATGCAGTTGCGTGAGTTGTTGGCTACCTTCCGTCTAACAGTACAGGAGGCTAATTTACAGCAGGCATTGGAACAAGTTGTTGATTCTTTGCGTCCGCAAACTAATATGCGAATGAGAGTAAATAGCCAGCTCCCGTCACAAAGCTTGAATCCCCAGCAACTCGTCCATTTGCTACAAGTTGTACGTGAAGCGACTTTAAATGCGATCAAACATTCACTGGGAACGACAATTGAAATTACTGCTCATATCAATCCAGAGGGAGAGTATGAAATTCTTATTCAAGATGATGGCGTTGGCATTCCAAGTTTAGATGAACCGGAAGGGCATTACGGATTAAATATTATGGCGGAACGTTGTGGTCAGCTCAATGCAGAATTAACCATTAATCGCCGTGAACAGGGCGGTACACAAGTTAAAATCACGTTACCACAGAAGCTATTTTAAGGAAACATAATGAAAAGTTTACAATATTTTCATACCTTTCATATTTCAGCCAATGCGAATGAGATTACTGAAGTAAAAAATCTTGAACAATTGAAAGGGGCTTGGATTGGAGCAAAGGCTCAGAATCTTCCCGTACTGTTTCTCGGGCAAGGTAGTAACATGCTTTTTGTCGAAGATTTTAATGGGATCGTTATTATCAATCGACTATTGGGTATTAGCCATAAACAAGATGATTGTTTTCACTATCTCCACGTCAATTCCGGGGAAAATTGGCATAATTTGGTGAGATACAGTCTTGAACGGGGCATTGGAGGGTTAGAAAATCTTGCACTGATTCCGGGCTGTGCAGGATCAGCGCCGATTCAAAATATCGGCGCTTATGGTGTGGAATTTAAAGATGTTTGTCATTATGTTGATGTACTCGATTTGGCAACGGACAAACAATTTCGATTAAGTACGGAAGAATGTGATTTTGGTTATCGGGAAAGTATTTTTAAGCACCGTTATCGGCATGATCATGTAATTATTGCGATAGGGTTAAAACTGTCAAAAAATTGGCAACCCGTATTGGAATACGGTACGCTTGTAAATTTCGATAGGGAAAGGGTAACGGTGAAACAAATATTTGATGAAGTTTGCCATATTCGCCAAAGTAAATTACCGAATCCTGATGTGTTTGGCAATGCGGGGAGTTTTTTTAAGAACCCGGTGATTAGTGCCAAACAGTTTTCCGAATTGCAAAAACTTAACGAAAATCTACCGCACTTTCCACAGCCTGATGGACGTGTAAAGCTCGCAGCAGGTTGGTTAATTGAACAATGTAATCTTAAAGGCTTTAAAATTGGTGGTGCTTCAGTGCACAAAAAACAGGCATTAGTACTGATTAATGAGAATAACGCAACAGGACAAGATGTAGTGAAGCTTGCGCATTATATCCGTCAAACAGTGGCGGAAAAATTTGCTGTCTATCTCCAACCGGAAGTTCGTTTTATCGGAGCGGAGGGGGAGATCGATAGTGAAAAGGCGATTGCTTAATTTTTTCGTGTATAAGTGCTAGAATTTGCTATCGTATTGAATAAAGATTCCTATCAATAAAGGAAAATAGAATGAATTTTAAAGAGATTTTAGATACGTTTCCGATAATTGATCACCTAACCGGGTTAAATGTAAAGCAAGATGGTGAGATCATTCATAATATTCCCGCCATAGCAGGAAAGCTAGGGTCATTGCGCCTTTACAACGCTCTTGCGGAAAAATTTAATGGAAAATTAGACCGCACTTCGGCGCAACAGGGCATAGATTGGTTTGCGGAATATGTGGAAGATGCCAAGAGAAATCCAGGTAAACACCCCAATATTGATTTGCTTTTTAAGGTACTTAATGAAGGTTTGATTTTAGAACTTGAAGTATTAAAAAATAGCTGAATATATTGAACTTTTAATCGGTAAAACCTGTCTTAGAAAGTAAATTAGCTCAATAAAGCCCTTTATTGTGCAATAAGGAAAATCACTAATTGGCAAAGTCCAAAAAGAAGGAAAAAGATGGATAAAGAAACACAAATGATGTTAGTTCCTCAAGGTAGCATTGAAGGCTATATTCGTGCGGCAAATGAATATCCAATGTTGACTGCAGAGGAAGAAAAAGAATTAGCGGAACGTTTATATTATAACGGTGATATTGAGGCGGCTAAGAAATTAGTGTTGTCACATCTTCGTTTTGTTATTCACGTTGCACGTGGTTACTCCGGTTATGGTTTACCGCAGGCAGATCTTATTCAAGAAGGCAATATCGGTTTAATGAAAGCAGTAAAACGTTTTAATCCGGAAATAGGAGTTCGTTTAGTTTCCTTTGCCGTACATTGGATTAAAGCTGAGATCCATGAATATGTATTACGCAATTGGCGTATTGTGAAAGTTGCGACCACAAAAGCACAACGCAAATTATTTTTCAATCTACGTAAAACAAAACAGCGTTTAGGTTGGTTCAATGAAAATGAATTAGATATTGTGGCAAATGAATTAGGCGTGTCAAAAGAAGATGTGATTGAAATGGAATCTCGTATGACCGGTGCCGATGTAGGTTTTGATTTACCAATTGATGACAGTGAAAGCGAAACTTATTCACCATCGCTTTATTTGGAGGATAAAAGTTCTAACTTCGCAGCGGAGTTGGAGAACGAAAATTTTGAAAGCCAAGCGACTGAGCAGTTAAGTAACGCATTGCAAAGCCTTGATGCACGTAGTCAAGATATTATTAAAGCCCGTTGGTTAGATGATAATAAAGCAACATTGCATGATTTAGCGGCAAAATATAATGTGTCCGCAGAACGTATTCGTCAACTTGAGGCTAACGCTCTTAAAAAATTGAAAAGTACGGTGAATTTTTAGCTACTTTTGAAAAAAGAAAACCTGCCAAATGGTAGGTTTTTTAATTTTAATTTTTCTTTAATTTTAACCATATTTTGTCTTCTTGCCCACGCCATAAGCGTTGAATGTTATCATGATGGCGGTAAATTAGTAAACAGCTTACCAATGCTACAGGGAAGGTAAATTCAGGTTTAAACCACCAGACATAAAAAGGTGCAAGTAGTGCGGTAACGACTGCGCTTAAAGAAGAATAGCCACTGATTAAGAAAACGATAAACCAAGTACCGAAAATCGATCCCGCTACTGCCCATGCAATTGGTGCAATTGCGCCAAATGCCGTGGCGACCCCTTTTCCACCTTTAAATCTAAAAAAAATAGGAAAAATATGTCCTAAACAGCCCCCGAGAGCGACCATACCCAATTCAAATTGAGTTAATCCTAGGTAATAACCAGCCCAAACCGGTAACATACCTTTTAAAATATCAAAAATGAGTACGGCAAGTGCGGTCCAACGCCCGCCAAGACGAAATACATTCGTTGCTCCTGGATTGTGAGAGCCGTATTGACGAGGATCGGGTAAGCCTGCTACTTTACAAATTAAGATTGCACTGGAAATCGATCCTAAGAGATAGGCAAGAATCATGTAAATAATGGCGAATAGGCTCATTTAATCCCCCAGAATGATAAAATTTCCTCGCTATTTTACCTAAACTTGCTAGCATACGCCTACTATAATTTTAGAGGAATCTGATATGGATCGTATTTTTATTGAGGAATTAACGGTATTTGCCCAAATTGGTATCTATGATTGGGAACAACAAATTCAACAAAAATTAGTGTTTGATATTGAAATGGCCTGGGATTGTAGAAAGGCGGCAGAAACCGATGACGTACAATATTGTCTTAATTATGCGGAAGTTAGCCGATTTATTCTAGATTATGTGCAGGCAAAGCCCTTTTTACTTGTTGAACGTGTTGCTTACGAGGTTGCCGAACAATTACAAAAACGTTTTTCTATTCCGTGGTTGCGTTTGAAATTAAGTAAACCGAAAGCAGTGGCACAGGCGCATAGTGTAGGAGTCATTATTGAACGAGGTACTTTACCTGCAGAGGTAAAATAAATGAAAAAATGTGAAATTTTTTACCACACTTTTTACTGAACTTAGCAATAAAAAACCCGACTTCTGTCGGGTTTTTTTGTGTACGGATAAATTATTCCGCAACAATAACGATGTTTAATGAGGCAAACACTTCACCGTGAAGTTGGAAACGAACATCGTGTTCACCAAGGGTACGAATTGGACCGTTTGGTAAACGAACTTCGCTTTTCGCCACTTCAACGCCTGCAGAAGTAACTGCTTCGGCTACATCACGGGTAGTGATAGAACCGAATAAACGACCTTCATCACCGGCTTTAGAAGAGATAGTTACTTTTTCTAACGCTTCTAAACGTTCTGCACGGTCGATTGCCGCTGCTAATGATTTAGCCGCTTTTTCTTCTAACTCGGCACGACGTGCTTCAAAGTGTTCGATGTTTGCTTTAGTTGCCATAACCGCTTTACCTTGCGGGATTAAGAAGTTACGCGCAAAACCTGATTTAACATCTACTTGATCACCTACATTACCTAGGTGAGCAATTTTATCTAAAAGAATAACTTGCATTTGACCTTCTCCTTCTTAGTGATGATGTGCATCAGAGTAAGGCAATAACGCTAAATAACGCGCGCGTTTGATTGCACGGGCTAATTGACGCTGGTACTTCGCACGAGTACCGGTAATACGGCTTGGTACAATTTTGCCGCTTTCAGAAATGTAGTTCTTTAATGTAGCGATATCTTTGTAATCGATTTCCACAACATTTTCCGCAGTGAAACGGCAGAACTTACGACGACGGAAATAACGTGCCATTTGGCTGTCTCCTAATCTATAAATTCGATTTGCTCGGCATGTAAAACTAACTGGCTTAAACCGTTGACGGTTCTATGTGAGGTGATGAAACCCACAACCAATAGTTGATTGCCGACCGTAATGCTTTGAGTTTTTTCTACTAATTGATTGCCACTAACTTGAATGGGCATTTTTAACCACGCTTGGCGAGATAAACCGCTTTCAACCTGTTCGGAACGATGTTCCAACCAAAATCGGCAATGCTCAATACCATTAGGGCTTTTATGTCGCTTTGGTAGTTGGCAGACAACGCCAGTTAACGAAAAGCGATTATCAACGTTTGAATTACTCTTCAGCATCCTCAAAATCGTTGTTTTCAACTTCAGCTAAAGCTTTACGATCATCCTTTGCTTTAACCATTGGGGACGCTTCTGTTACGGCGTGCTTAGTATGAATAACAAGACTGCGTAATACAGCATCGTTATAACGGAAAGTCGTTTCTAGCTCGTCGATGACTTGTTGAGGCGCTTCTACATTCATAAGCACATAATGTGCTTTGTGTAATTTGTTGATTGGGTATGCTAATTGACGGCGACCCCAATCTTCTAGGCGATGAATCTGACCACCGGCTTCTTTAATAGAACCTGTGTAACGTTCAATCATACCTGGTACTTGCTCGCTTTGGTCCGGATGAACCATAAACACGATTTCGTAGTGACGCATTACTGCTCCTTACGGGTTAATCAGCCTTTGACATAGATTAGCCACCAATCTGCAAAGGCAAGGAACGAAAAATTGAACGTGGCTAAGGGTTGCGGATTATATCTAAATTTTTGTTTTTTGCAACTGATTTGAAGTTTTTTTAGGCAATAAAAAACCGATAATTTATATCGGCTTTCTTCTTTTCTCTAAAATTATCGACTACGGAAAATAATACGACCTTTACTAAGATCATAAGGGGTCATTTCTACCGTAACTTTATCACCGGTTAAAATACGAATATAGTTTTTACGCATTTTACCGGAAATGTGAGCCGTCACCACATGACCGTTTTCTAATTCTACACGAAACATGGTATTCGGTAACGTTTCTAAAATGGTACCTTGCATTTCGATATTATCTTCTTTTGCCATTGTATCCTCTAAAAAATAACTAATTTTAACCGCACTTTCTGCGGAAACTTAAGAAAACGGGCGGATTATAGCCGTTTTTGAGTTGAGGTGAAAGGGAAAATCAAATTGTGTTGAAAAAATAATCTTTTTGTGTAGGGTTGGGATTCAATAGTTCAATGATTTACAAACCCAAATCACACTCTATAATAACCACAATTTGATAAAAGATAGAAGAGTATGAATTCCAAAAAACACTTAGGGCATACCGCCCGCAAACGTTTCGGGCAAAATTTTTTGCACGATAACAACGTCATTCAGGATATTGTTGCGGCGATTTATCCGCAAAAGGATCAATTTTTATTAGAAATCGGCCCCGGACTTGGCGCATTAACCGAGCCGGTCGCCGAACAAGTCGATCATTTAACCGTAGTGGAGCTGGATCGCGATCTGGCGGAACGTCTGCTCCACCACCCGTTTCTACATCATAAAATTACTGTGATCGAGAATGATGCGATGCAATTTGATTTTGGCGAGCTTTATCGTCAAGAAAATTTAGCCGAGACAGGGCGGAAATTACGTATCTTTGGAAATTTACCCTATAACATTTCTACGCCTTTGATGTTCCACCTTTTTAAATATCATCACATTATTCAAGATATGCACTTTATGTTGCAAAAAGAGGTGGTAAAACGTTTATGTGCCGCACCGAATAGTAAGGCTTACGGGCGTTTAACCATTATGGCACAGTACTTTTGTCAAGTGATGCCGGTGTTAGAAGTGCCTCCGACAGCCTTTAAACCCGCACCGAAAGTAGATTCGGCCGTAGTGCGTTTAATTCCTCATCAAGTGTTGCCACATCCGGTGAAAGATTTATATTGGCTGAATAGAGTGTGTTCACAAGCTTTTAATCAACGCCGTAAAACCTTGCGCAATGCGTTATCAACCTTATTTTCGGCAGAAATTTTGACCGCACTTGGGATCGATTTAAATGCACGTGCAGAAAATCTTTCCATTGCGGATTACGCCCGTTTGGCGAATTGGTTGGCTAATAATCCTCCGGAAGAAATGAATAAACCGGAAATTATTGATACGGATGATTAATTAAAGAGCGGTTAACATGGCAACATATTTTGTAGGCGATCTACACGGCTGTTATGATGAATTGCAACTTTTGTTGGAAAAAGTGGCGTTTGAACCTATACAGGATAAATTATATCTTGTAGGGGATTTAGTGGCGCGAGGGGATAAATCGCTAGAGTGTTTGCGTTTTGTGAAATCCTTGGGGAATGCTGCACAAACAGTTTTAGGTAATCACGATTTACATTTAATTTCTACCGCACTTGGTATTAAAAAAGTGAAATCAAAGGATCGGGTAGATAGTATTTTTCAAGCGCCGGATTTTGAAGAGCTGATTGACTGGCTACGCTATCAGCCTTTGCTTGTACATAATGAAAAACAGCATTTTGTTATGTGTCACGCTGGCATCTCGCCTGATTGGGATCTGGTTACGGCGAAAGCCTGTGCGAAGGAAGTGGAACATATATTAAGACAAGGCGATATTTGTCATTTACTGGAAAATATGTATGCGGAACAACCGGATCGTTGGTCGTCTGAATTACAGGGGGTTGATCGCCTTCGCTATATTATTAATGTTTTTACCCGTATGCGTTTCTGCTATTGGGATCATCGCCTTGATTTTGCCTGTAAATCACCATTAAAAGGTGCCCCACCGGAACTAACGCCTTGGTTTAACTTGAATAATCCTATTTATCAAGAAATTCCGATTATTTTCGGGCATTGGGCAAGTTTAGTGGACGAACCGACACCAAAGGGTATTTATGCGTTGGATACAGGCTGTGTGTGGAACAATAGAATGACGATGTTACGTTGGGAAGACAAGCAATTCTTTATACAAAATGCGGTTAAAAATTATTGTGTTTTTTAAGGAGTAATGAATGCTTTCTCTTACTACCGAATCGTGCGAGCTTTTTGATATTCCTTTTTACCAGTTTGCACAAATGAAAAAATTCTGTCCGGCAGACATCCCCTCGATTAAAGCTAATTACAAATGCCATTGGAATAATTGGAAAGCCATTATTCAAGAAGTGGCGAAACAACTTGGCACGCCTTTTGCAAAACCGCATATTGAAAGCTGGACAAACGGTTGGCAAGTCAGAGCGCATTTTTTTGCCTATTTTAAATATGAATTCAATCAAAATTCGGCGGCAATTTTTTCGGTTTTGTTAAATCGTCGCCGTTTATCGGTGAGTTTAGATTGGCATTGCTACCGTGCGGATCGTTCGCAAATTAGCTTGCAACAATATAATCAATGGCTGGATGAGTTTGATTTTAACGCTTTTTCCAAGTGGGATATATGGCATTGCGATGAAAGCGAGTACAACGATTTTCGTCAGGTTAATCAACTCGATATAAAAAATTTATTGCTGCATTCCGATAAGGATTTTTGGTGTATCGGTCACAATATTGAAAAAAACGCATTGCAAAATATTGATACTGTAAATTTTATAGTGAATACCATTCGGGGATTACAGCCTCTTTATGAACATTGCCATCGGTAAGTGCGGTCATTTTCGTGAAAGTTTTTCTTATCATTTATTTAGTTATGTTATCATTACAAAGATTTAACATTTTTAACAATATTTTATTTAGGAGAGCAATATGAAAAACGTCGTAGTCATTGGCGGTGGTGCCGGCGGTGTTGAATTGGCGACTTTTTTGGGGAATAAACTTGGCCGCAAGGGAAAAGCCAAAATAACCTTAGTGGATCGCAACGCCACCCACCTTTGGAAACCTTTATTACATGAAATTGCAACCGGTGTTTTGGATGACGGTGTTGATTCTTTAAGCTACCGTGCGCATGGTAAAAATCACTATTTTAGCTTTGAACAAGGCTCGATTACCCGTATTAACCGTGAACAAAAGTATGTGGAACTTGCACCTATTTACGGTCAAGAAGGAGATATGTTGGTGATTGCACGTCGAATTCCTTATGATTATTTAGTTTTGGCTATTGGTAGTAAATCCAACGATTTTAACACTAAAGGTGTGGCGGAAAACTGTATTTTCTTGGATAGTTCCGAGCAAGCACTACGTTTCCAGCGAAAAGTTTTGGAGCTCTTTTTGAAATTCTCTGAAAACCGTGCATTGGACGATATTGGTGAGGAAGAATTTAAACAAAAATTGATTGAGGAACATAAAGTCAATATTGCTATTGTCGGTGGTGGGGCGACAGGTGTGGAATTAACGGCGGAACTTTACCATGCCACTGAAGATTTGTCCTCTTACGGCTATGGCAAAATTGATAATTCTTGTTTGCAGGTAACCTTAGTTGAAGCCGGTCCTCGTTTATTACCAGCGTTACCGGAAGATTTGTCTGCTGCCGTTTTAGACGAATTAAAGGATATGGGGGCGAATGTCAAACTCGGCACGATGATCACCGAGGCGCAACCTAATACTTTAATTACAAAAGACGGCGAGGAAATTAAAGCCGATTTAATTGTTTGGGCGGCAGGTGTGCGAACTTCAAAAGTAACCCACAATTTTGATGGTTTAGAGATTAATCATACCAACCAATTAGTGGTAAAAGAAACGCTACAAACCACGGTCGACGAGAGTATTTTTGCTATCGGCGATTGTGCGGCATTGACTCAGCCCAACGGCACGTTAGTTCCTCCGCGTGCTCAAGCCGCACACCAAATGGCAAAGGCTTGTGCAAAAAATATTTTTGCCGTCTTTGATAATAAACCGTTGAAGGCGTTTAAATACAATGATAAAGGCACTTTAGTATCGCTTTCCAGTTTTACGGCTTTGGGTAGTTTAACGAATAAATTTGGTAAGAATCCATTAACCGTGCACGGTAAATTTGCACAATTTGCTTATGTATCACTTTATCGTATGCACCAACATGCATTGCATGGCTGTACTAAAATTGGATTGATTATTTTGGTGGATAAGATTAATCGCTATTTAAAACCGAGATTGAAATTACATTAATCCGAGAAAGCAAAAGTGCGGTCAAAAATAACCGCACTTTTTTGTTACACTAAATTATTGTTATGCTCGTAAGCATAGACTGTATTATACATTAACATTGCGACTGTCATTGGGCCTACTCCCCCCGGAACCGGTGTAATGTAGCTTGCTTTTTGGGCTGCGGCTTCAAATCCAACATCACCCACTAACTTACCCTCAATTCGGTTAATACCGACATCAATGACAACAGCCCCTTGTTTTACCCAGTCACCCGGCACAAGATTAGGTTTACCGACGGCAACAACCAAAATATCGGCTTGGCGAACATGGTTTTCCAGATCTTTTGTAAAACGGTGAGTAACCGTAACCGTTGCACCGGCAAGTAATAATTCCAAGGACATTGGGCGGCCCACAATATTTGAAGCGCCAACGATAACCGCATGTTTTCCGTGTAAATCAATGTCGGTTGTTTCTAATAACTTCATTACGCCATAGGGCGTGCAAGCACGTAGAGTCGGGATACGCTGGCATAAACGTCCAACGTTATAAGGATGAAAACCATCCACATCTTTTTTCGGATCAATACGTTCAATAATTGCTTCCGGATTGATCTGTTTTGGAAGAGGAAGCTGTACCAAGATACCATCAATAGTTTCATCGGTATTTAATTGGTCGATTAAAGTAAGCAAATCCTGTTCGGTTGTTGTTTCCGGCAAATCATAGGATTTAGAATTAATCCCGATTTCCTCACAACTGCGACGTTTACTTTCCACATAAACTTGAGAGGCGGGATCCGAGCCAACGAGAATAACGGCA
This sequence comes from Rodentibacter sp. Ppn85, assembly GCF_001999335.1. Taxonomy (GTDB): domain Bacteria; phylum Pseudomonadota; class Gammaproteobacteria; order Enterobacterales; family Pasteurellaceae; genus Rodentibacter. The sequence continues at coordinate 72,821 of NZ_MLHS01000002.1, forward strand.
AGTCCGGGAGCGCGTTTATCTTTATTGCGATAGTGGGTAATTTTTTTTGAAATTTTATATTTTATTTGTTTAGAAAGTTGAGTTCCCGAGATAATTTGTGCTGTCATTAAAAGTCCTTAATAATGGAAACGTAAACATTTGCTATTTTATCTAACAATGGGAAATTTACAAAATCAAATATGCTGAATGGGGAAATTGAAATAATTTTGAGCAGTCAAATACAAAAATAATAAAAATTGATTGACTGAATAAGAAACCTCACTATAATTGACCGCACTTGTCGGCGAGTAGCGCAGCTTGGTAGCGCAACTGGTTTGGGACCAGTGGGTCGTAGGTTCAAATCCTATCTCGCCGACCATTTCTTTTATATTTCCCCTGGAACTTCATAAAAAAGATACAATCCTAAAATGCGCCCTTAGCTCAGCTGGATAGAGCAACGCCCTTCTAAGGCGTGGGTCAAAGGTTCGAATCCTTTAGGGCGTGCCATTTGCTTTTTTATTCATTAATTATGCTTAGCCGGTTATTGTATTTATTTCAAGAAATTTCCTGTTTTGTATAAGTAAAAGTTTCTTTTCCCCAATTGATATACTTAATAAAGCCTAAAGGCATTTATATGACTTTACAGGAATCGGAGATTATTGGTACGAGAAGCTTTCCTATTTTGTAGAAAGATTTTTGTGTATAAACAGAATGAATAATGGCGGTGAGAGGGGGATTCGAACCCCCGATGCGGTTTCCCACATACACGCTTTCCAGGCGTGCTCCTTCAACCACTCGGACATCTCACCGTGCTGAGGTGCGCAAACTATAAAGATTTGCATAAATTTAGTCAAGTTTTTTGAGCTAGAATATAAAAATCTTCTTAAATTTTCGCTAAAATAGCGATATTTTATTCATGTCTTGTTGTTTTTTTATGCATCTCAAATCATTGTTTTCTAAAAATGTGTTTTTATCCGTAAAACCTTTTAGTGCTTTGAAAGATTCTTTCCGAGCCGGTTACACAAAAAAATCATTTCTTCGGGATATTATTGCAGGCTTAACCGTAGGCGTGATCGCTATTCCACTTTCTATGGCATTGGCGATTGCAAGTGGTGTGCCGCCTCAGCACGGGCTTTATACGGCAATTATTGCTGGCGCAGTGATTGCAATTATGGGTGGATCTCGCTTTAATATTTCAGGCCCTACAGCCGCTTTTGTGGTGATTTTGTATCCGGTAACCCAACAATTTGGGTTGAGCGGTTTATTAATGGCAACGGTACTTTCCGGAGTGATCCTAATTTTAATGGCGTTATTTCGTCTTGGTCGATTGATTGAATATATTCCGCTGCCGGTAACCTTAGGTTTTACCTGCGGGATTGGGATTACTATCGGTACTTTGCAAATTAAAGATTTTTTAGGCTTGAACATTGAACAAATGCCATCGAATTATTTAGAAAAAATTCATGCAATTTTTACCGCATTCCCGACGATTAATTGGGCGGATACTGTGGTGGGTGTGGCTACTTTGTTGGTATTAACCCAATGGCATAAATTACGCCTTGCAATACCGGGACATTTACCGGCAGTGATTATAGGCACGATGTTGGCACTGGTTTTACAATATTTTGGATTTAATGTTGTGACGATTGGTTTGGCGTTCCAATATACGCTGCCGGACGGTTCAATTGGATCCGGTATTCCGAACGTGTTGCCTGATTTTGCCTTGCCATGGAATATCCCTAATGCACAAGGCGAATTGATTCAATGGAATTTTAATAGTTTACAAGCTCTATTGCCGGCGGCATTTTCTATGGCGGTGTTGGGCGCGATTGAATCACTACTTTGTGCAGTGGTGCTTGATAATATGACGGATACTAAACATCATTCTAATAATGAATTGTTGGCACAAGGATTAGGCAATATTGTTTCCCCGTTTTTTGGTGGAATCACTGCAACGGCAGCTATTGCACGTTCTGCGGCGAATGTCAAATCCGGCGCGGTTTCACCTATCGCCAGTGTAGTACATGCGTTGCTCGTTTTGTTTGCGTTACTGTTTTTTGCAAAAGCGCTCTCTTATCTGCCCCTTTCTTCTATGGCGGCATTACTTTTGATTGTTGCATGGAATATGGCAAGCATACATGAAATCATAAATCTTGCCCGCCGTTCTAGCAAAAATGAGCTTACGGTATTATTTACCTGCTTAATTTTGACCGTATTGTTTGATATGGTTATTGCGATCAGTGTAGGCGTATTATTAGCGAGCCTGTTGTTTATTCGTACCATTGCGGAAATGACAAAAGCCATTGAACACAATGTACCGGATGATCTTAATGACGTTTTAGCCTATCGGATTAGCGGCCCTTTATTTTTTGCCGCGGCAGATAAATTATTTTCTGATTTGCATGATAAAACGGTACATACCGATCATGAAATCAAGCATATCGTATTGCAGTGTGATGCTGTGACCGTACTGGATGCGGGGGGGATTCATGCGCTTACGAGATTTGTACAACATATGTTACCGCACCAGCAGCTTTACTTGTGTAATATGCAGTTCCAACCGCTCAGAATGTTGGTGAAATCAAATACGATGTCTGAAATACAAAAAATTAATTTTGCTTCCGATTTAAAGGAAACTTTTGATAAAATTCGCGATTTTGAGCAATCTAACCCATAATAAAAATAAAAGCGTGCTAGAATAATGCGCTTTTTTAACATATTAAGGAATTTTCAATGCGCCCGAATAATCGAGAGAATCATCAACTCCGTCCAATTAAAATTACCCGTCATTATACCAAACATGCCGAAGGTTCGGTTCTCGTTGAGTTTGGTGATACGAAAGTACTTTGTACCGCCACGGTGGAAGAGTCCGTACCGCGTTTTTTAAAAGGTCAAAACCAAGGTTGGGTAACCGCCGAATACGGTATGTTGCCACGCTCTACACATAGCCGTATGCAACGTGAAGCGGCAAAGGGTAAACAAGGCGGACGTACAATGGAAATTCAGCGTTTAATTGCCCGCTCGTTACGTGCGATGGTTGATTTAAAAGCTTTAGGCGAACGGGCAATTACCTTAGATTGTGATGTGATTCAAGCTGACGGAGGCACTCGTACTGCTTCAATTACCGGTGCGGCAATTGCATTATGTGATGCAATTAATGGATTAATTGAAAATGGCACGCTAAAGGCGAATCCGATTAAAGGGTTGGCCGCAGCCGTTTCAGTAGGTATCGTTGAAGGAAAAGCCGTTTGTGATTTGGAATATGTGGAAGATTCTGCGGCAGAAACGGATATGAATGTCGTGATGATGGAAGACGGACGTATGATCGAAGTACAAGGCACGGCAGAAGGCGAGCCGTTTAGTCATGAAGAATTACTCGCTTTATTGGATTTAGCCAAACAAGGCTGTCGTCAAATTTTTGTTGCACAACGTGAGGCTTTGGGGCTATAAGGATTAAAAATGGAACAATATAAACGTGATTTTATTGAATTTGCGCTAAGTCGTAATGTATTGAAATTTGGCGAATTCACGTTGAAATCCGGACGCAAAAGTCCGTATTTTTTCAATGCAGGTTTATTTAATACCGGGGCAGATTTAGCGCGTTTAGGCGAATTTTACGCTGCTGCCGTTCAAGCAAGTGCGGTTGATTTTGATATTATTTTTGGACCGGCTTATAAAGGTATCCCGATTGGTACGACAGTGTCTGTGGCATTATACAACCGTTACAGCATTGATAAACCGGTATGTTTTAACCGTAAGGAAACCAAAGATCACGGTGAAGGCGGTGATTTAATCGGCAGTTCGCTACAAGGAAAAATTTTATTAGTAGATGATGTGATCACCGCGGGAACGGCAATTCGTGAATCCATGCAAATTATTCGGGCAAATAATGCCGAATTGGCTGCCGTATTGATTGCTTTAAATCGTAAAGAACGTGGCAAAGGTACGCTTTCTGCGATTCAAGAAGTTGAACGCGATTATCAATGTCGTGTGTTATCCATCATTGATTTAGATGATTTAATGCAATTTATTGAACAAGATTCGCAATATCACGATTATTTGCCGATAATGCGTACCTACCGAGCTGAATTCGGTGTATAGAACTTGATAAATCAATCTTTGTCGCCATTGTAGAGAAATATGGCAAAAATCAACCGCACTTTAGAGGAAGAGAATGAATTTTATTGGAAAAATTTTAGGTGTGTTTATTGGCTGGAAAATGGGCGGATTTTTTGGTGCAGTAGCCGGTCTTATTTTGGGTTCTATTGCCGATAAAAAGTTATATGAACTCGGTGCCGTGAATTCAAGTTTTTTCAAACGTAAAACCACACGCCAAGAACTTTTTATGCAAACGACTTTTGCGGTGTTGGGGCATTTGAGTAAAGCGAAAGGGCGGGTGACGGAAGAAGATATCCAAATTGCCAATCAGTTAATGGCTCAGATGAAGTTGGATGATAATGGTCGCCGCCTCGCTCAAGAGGCTTTCCGACGTGGTAAAGAAACGGATTTTCCGATGCGTCAGGTTATTCGTGAATTTCGTATCGGCTGTGGGCAACGGGCAGATTTATTGCGGATGTTCTTACATGTACAAGTACAGGCGGCGTTCTCGGATTCTCAATTACATGAAGGTGAAAAAGAGGTGCTTTATGTAATTGCAGAAGAACTCGGACTTTCCCGTATGCAATTTGAGCAAATGATTGCCATGGAAATAGCCGCCCGAGCCTTCACACAAGGCGGATTTTATCAGCAATATCAACAAGGTGCCTATCAACAGCAAGGGAATTACCAATACCAACAAAACAGTGGCGGGTATCAGCAATCTTCAGGGCCAACTTTAAGCGATGCTTATAAAGTATTAGGGGTAATGGAGACTGATGATCAAAGTACAGTAAAACGGGCCTATCGTCGCTTAATGAATGAACATCATCCGGATAAGCTAGTTGCAAAAGGCTTACCGCCGGAGATGATGGAAATGGCAAAAGAAAAAGCACAACAGATCCAATCGGCTTACGACTTGATTTGCAAAGCAAAGGGTTGGAAATAAATTGTGCGTGTGATTCTCGCACCCATGCAAGGCATACTGGATCCCCTTGTTCGCCAACTTCTTACTGAGGTGAACGACTACGACTTGTGCGTGACGGAATTTGTTCGCGTAGTTGATCAACTTCTTCCTAATAAAGTGTTCTATCGTTTATGCCCTGAACTGAAAAATCAGGGCTTAACGCTTTCAGGCACACCTGTGCGGGTTCAATTACTCGGCCAACATCCCGATTATTTAGCCGAAAATGCCGTTCGAGCTATTGAACTCGGTTCTCACGGCATTGATTTTAATTGCGGGTGCCCCTCGAAAACCGTGAACGGTAGCCATGGCGGCGCCGCATTGCTTAAACAACCAGAACTAATTTATCGTGCCACTCAGGCTTTGCGAAAAGCTGTTCCTCATTATCAGCCCGTTAGCGTAAAAGTACGATTGGGTTGGGATGATATTTCCCAAGCTATTGAGATTGCCGATGCGGTGGAACAAGGTGGTGCGACAGAGATCGCTATCCATGGTCGAACTAAGGCTGATGGCTATCAGGCGGATCGCATTAATTGGGAAAAAATTAGCGAAATTTGTGAACGCCTATCTATTCCTGTCATTGCAAACGGTGAAATTTGGCATTGGCAAGACGGGCAAAATTGTCTTGCCAAAACAGGCTGCCAAGATCTTATGGTTGGACGTGGCGCATTAAACATACCGAATTTAAGCCATGTCTTAAAATCAAATGTGCCAAAAATGCCGTGGTCAGAAATTCAGACAATGTTACAAAAATATGCCGAAATGGAGAATTCTCACGATTCGGGCTTTTATCATGTCGCGCGAATTAAACAATGGCTGCGTTATTTAAATAAGGAATATGAGGAAGCCAACGCGATGTTTGAAAAGATTAGAACTTGCCAAACAGCGGAAGATTTGCGGGAAAGGTTGAGCCGGATATAAAACGAAAAAGTGCGGTTGATTTCAACCGCACTTTTATTCTATTTATTTGTTTCTAAAAGTGTTTTAACACCATTATCATTGATAAATTTTTCGTAACCAGCTGCAATCATGCGATATACTTGGTTAGTAATAGTATTCATAGGGTTAGAATCAAATTTTGATACGGTTACTTTGGTAGGAGAATAATCTCTGTCCCATGCGGTTGAACCATTTTTTAAGATTTTGTAGTTAATTGTATAGCTAAAATCAACACTATATCCTAAGTCATCAATTTTTAGTTCTTTAACATTTCCTAAAAGTGTTAGATGACCTGTTCCAATTTTAACGTCTGTTAACATAAGTTCTTTAGCAGTAAAATGTTTAACTATTTCTGCGATACTTCTATCAAAATAGATTGTGTCTACAGCAGTATTCTCTGGTTGGCTTTCCCTTACTTTACCTATTTTAGCTGGTTCATAGGTAAATTCACCAAGTAAAATAGATGAGTTTATTTTAGTGTAATTTTGTGATTGGTAACTGTTTTCTGAGCTTGTTCTATTAACCGTTGCGGAGCAACCAGTAAGGATTAATACGACAGTTAATAATAAAATTGAGATGAATTTTTTCATATTAATTTCCTTCATGAAAATTGGTTCTAAGGAATTGCTATGCTATATTTAGCTCAAATTTAATCCAGTAACTCTAAGAGCTATTTGAAATGCTGAAAGAGTTAAAAAGTGACTAATAGGGTAAGTTATGGAATCATCAGAAAAAAATTAAAATTATGCGTGAAATGAATCAGTGGACGCAGGAGGAGGTCGCAGAAAACTAGGTATGTCCACGACTGGTTATGCCAAAATTGAACGAGGTCAAACGAATGTGAGCGTTGAGAAATTAAAGCAAATCGCACAAGTTTTTAATGTTAATGTCGCACAGTTATTAGATGACGATGAACGCTTTGTAATTTGCTCTATTGGTGATAACCATTCTAACTATAGTAACTATTTTGGTGCGAATGAGAAACTTGCCATTGAAAACGAGAAATTAAAGGAATTGCTTGCAGCCAAAGACAACGAGATTGAAGCGTTAAAGAAAGTGATCTCACTATTAGAAAATAAAGAATAATTGGACAGAAAAGTGCGGTTGAAATTAACCGCACTTTTGGGGTTCAAAGCTGAATGCTCCCATCATAAATATGTGTAGCGTCACCCGTCATATAAAGCGGATGATTTTCCCCTTGCCATTCAATGGTAAGGCTGCCTCCCGGTAAATCCACTTGGACTTTATTATCAAGTAAGCCTTGCATTATCCCCACTGCTGCTGCTGCACAGGCTCCGCTACCGCAGGCTTGGGTTTCACCGGCACCGCGTTCATAAACACGTAATTTAATGTGGTGGCGGTTAATTATTTGCATAAATCCGACATTAACTCTTTCTGGGAAACGTTCGTGATTTTCTAATAGCGGCCCAAGTTGTTCGACATTTGCCGTGTGAATATCTTCCACTTGCACTACGCAATGGGGGTTTCCCATAGAAACCGCACCACATAAAACCGTTTGAATATCGGTACGTAAAATATAATTTTTTTCGAATTTATTGGCTATAAAAGGGATCTTTGCCGGTTCCCAAATAGGTTCACCCATATTTACCCGAATTTGCCCGTTGTCTTTTACGGTTAAAATCATTTTGCCTTTTTGCGTGCTGACGGATATGTCTTTTTTATTGGTTAAACCTTTAAGTGTTACGAAGCGTGCAAAACAGCGCGCGCCGTTACCGCACTGCGATACCTCGCTACCGTCGGCATTAAAAATACGGTAATGAAAATCTAAATCGGGATCGTAAGGCGGCTCTACAATCAATAGTTGATCAAAACCAATTCCACGATGGCGATCTGCCAAACGTTTAATGGTTTCGGGTGTGAAATAAACATTTTGTGTAATGGCATCGACCACGACAAAATCATTGCCTAAACCATGCATTTTGGAAAATTGCATTTCCGATCCTTAATTCTTTTAAAACGATACTTCGGAATTATAGTAAGCAATGAATTGAATGGCAAACTTATGAAAATAAGAGGTAAAAATAAAAAAGTGCGGTTGATTTTAACCGCACTTTATTAGTTAAGATTTACATCCATGCATTGTTACGGATAATCCCAACGGCAATCCCTTCAATTTCAAAGTTGGGTTGTTCCGCCAAATTTACGACAATAGGCTGGAATTCTTCATTTTCGGCATGAAGGTAAACAATCGATCCTTTACGTTCAAAACGTTTTACGGTGACTTCATCCTCAATACGTGCGACAACGACTTGCCCGTTTCGTACATCTTTTGTGCTATGTACCGCAAGTAAATCGCCGTCTAAAATGCCGATATCTTTCATTGATTGGCCGTAAACTTTCAATAAAAAATCCGCTTGCGGTTTAAACATACTGGCGTCTACGCTATAAGTCGCTTCAATATGTTGTTCGGCAAGAATCGGTTCGCCTGCTGCAACCCGACCAATTAACGGTAAACCTTCCATTTCATCATTAGCACTATCACTATCACTTAAGATACGGATACCGCGTGATGCGCCGGCAACAATTTCAATTGCACCTTTTCGGGCGAGCGCTTTTAAATGTTCTTCAGCCGCATTAGGGGATTTAAACCCCAGCTCACGAGAAATCTCTGCACGGGTTGGGGGCATACCGGTAGTTTCTAAGTGTCGCTTTAATAAATCCAACACTTCCTGTTGTCTATTGGTTAATGGTTTCATATCCACTCCTGTCCTTATATACAGATTTTTTGATATTATATACAGAGGACAGGCTATTGCAACTGTTATTTATATTCTATAGAAAAATTTTAAGGAGTGATTAAAGAGGCTTATGTGGTATCATTGCGGCGATAATTGAATAACTAAAAGAGAACCTAATTATGTCGAGTATCGTGAATGCTTATCGTAAATTATTGGAATTTCCACTGTCATTCTTGGTAAAAAATAATCCTATTCCTGTTAATCCTATCGAAGAGCTTCAACTTAATCTTTTGCAACCTATTGTCTATGTTCTGCCTTACACTTCACAAACCGATTTTGTTATTTTTCGCCGTAATTGTCTGAGTGTCGGTTTACCTGACCCGGCAGAAAAAAATGAAATACAGGGGATGACGTTGCCCCGCTATGTGTATCTGGACGAAGGTCGTCGCTTTTTTAAATCCAAAGGGGCGAAAGATGAAACCATTCAAATTTTTAATAAATACTTGGAATTACACCGCACTTTTGAAGATTTAGATGTGCAAATTGTGCCGGTTTCAGTACTTTGGGGACGCTCTCCGGGACATGAGAATAAAACGGGTTTACCTAATTTGCGTTTACTAAACAGTATGCAGAAAACTTTTGCTGCAATTTGGTTTGGGCGTGATACTTTTGTGCGTTTTTCTCAAGCGGTTTCATTGCGTGATATGGCAAATATGCACGGTTCTGATGAAAAAATGGCGCAAAAATTAGCACGGGTTGCCAAAATGCACTTTGCACGCCAACGTATTTCTGCAACAGGTCCGCGCTTGCCGAACCGTGAGGCAATGTTTAATAAATTATTGCAATCAGCGCCGATTCAAGCAGCGATTGATGATGAAGCAAAAAGTAAAAATATCAGCCGTGAAAAAGCCGAGAAAGAGGCTTATAAAATTTTAGATGAAATTGCTGCGGATGTTAGTCATTCGAGCCTACGTGCAGCGGACCGTTTTTTGCGTTGGTTATGGAATAAATTGTATTCCGGTATTGACGTGCAAAATGCGGATCGCGTCCGTAAACTTGCTCTTGAAGGCCATGAAATTGTTTATGTGCCTTGTCATCGTAGCCATATCGACTACTTATTGCTTTCCTATGTTCTTTATCATCAAGGGCTCGTGCCGCCTCATATTGCGGCAGGAATTAATCTGAATTTCTGGCCGGTAGGGAGTCTATTCCGAAGCTGGGGGGCATTTTTTATTCGCCGTACTTTCAAAGGAAATCGTCTCTATTCGGCAATTTTCCGTGAGTATTTAGCGGAATTATTCCATCGTGGTTATTCTGTGGAATATTTTATTGAAGGTGGACGTTCGCGTACCGGTCGTTTGCTTGCACCGAAAACCGGTATGATGTCGATGACATTGCAAGCACTTCAACATCATCAAACCAGACCTATTTCCGTTGTGCCGGTGTATGTCGGTTATGAGCACGTATTGGAGGTAGATACTTACGCTAAGGAATTACGCGGAGCGGAAAAAGAAAAAGAAAACGCAGGTTTAGTGTTGCGTGTGATTAAAAAATTGCGGAATTTAGGGCAAGGTTTTGTTAATTTTGGAGAACCTATTACATTATCAAATTATTTGAACCAACATTTCCCCGATTGGAAAGAAAATCACCATGAGGAAAAACCGCAATGGTTTAACCATGCAGTGGGCAAAATTTCCGAGCAAGTGATGATAAATATTAATAAAGCAGCGGCAGTTAATGCGATGAATTTGGTTGGAATGGCGTTACTTTCTTCCCGTCAACGCGCGCTTTCCCGTGAACAATTGGTTGAACAACTCGATAGTTACCAACAAATGTTACAACAAGCGCCTTATTCGGAAGATATGGTGATCCCAAAAGATTCTTCTGAAACAATGTTAGAGCATGTGCTGAGCCTTGATCGTGTCGGTGTGCTGGTAGAAAAAGATAATTTTGGTGAAATCGTTCGCCTTGAACGAACCTCCGCAGTATTAATGACTTACTATCGCAACAATATTCAGCACGCTTTTGTACTCCCGTCTTTAGTGGCAAGCATTATTTTGCATTATGAAACTATTCAAAAAGATTTATTATTGGACGCTATGAGTAAAATTTACCCATTCTTAAAAGGGGAATTGTTTTTACATTTCAGCCAGGACGAATTAAGGGTACAAATTGGGAAAGTCATTGCTGAATTTACTCGTCAGGAAGTCATTTATTCTAGCGAAAATTTATTTTCAATGAATCGACCGAAAGTGCGTATTTTACAACTTTGGGCGGCTGGAGTGCGTGAAATTTTACAACGCTATTATATTACGGTGACAATTTTGCAAAAAGACCCGCAAATTTCTCGTGCTACATTGGAAAAAGAAAGTCAATTGGTTGCGCAACGTCTTTCTGTGTTGCACGGTATTAATGCGCCAGAATTTTTTGATAAAGCGGTATTCTCTACCTTCATCGCTAGTTTGAAAAACGAAGATTATTTCGATGAACAAGGTAACGGCAATCTTACCCATTTAGATGAGCTTTCTTCTGTTCTTGAACATCTCATTTCAACAGAGATCAGTTTGACTATTAAAGGTACCGTTGAAAAGGCTGAAGAAATTAAATAGTGTAAAAGTGCGGTTAAAATTTACTGTATTATCAAGCGAAACCGATTGATACGGATAGAGCAATATCTTGCCTACCTATCAAAGGGGATGCTCTATTAAAAAGCGGGCTAAATTACTTAGCTCGCTTTTATTATAGGCAAACATAGTTTGGCTATAAAAAACATACGCTATGCGTATGGAATCAAAAAGCTTAAGCGGTGAGCAAAAAAATCCTCCTATAATAAATAAGGCTGACAACCATAATTCAACATATAGGAGGATAAGTCATAGCAAGTCAATCCAATGACGATTCAAGTCTATCACACACAAGATAGAATGGTAAGTACCATATAGTCTTTATCCCGAAGTATCGAAGAAAGGCAATTTATGGAAAGTTGCGAGTAGATATTGGAGGGGTATTAAGGCAATTGTGTAGTTATAAAGAAGTCCAAATTCTGGAAGCTCATGCAATGAAAGAGCATATTCATATGCTTTTGAAGATTCCCCTCCAAATTGGCAGTATCAAGTTTTATGGGATACCAGAAAGGTAAATCTTCGCTGATGATATTTGAAAGGCATACGAATCTGAAATATCAATATGGGAATAGACCCTTTTGGGCAAAGGGTTACTATGTAAGTATAGTAGGGTTAAACACAAAAGTAGTCGAAGAATATATAAGGAATCAAGAAAAAGAAGATATGATTCAGGATAATTTATCGAAGAAAGAATATGTAGACCCCTTTAAGGGGTAGGACATGAAGTGATTGTGCGGTTGTCAGTTTTTCACATGCCCCTTGAGGGGTATGTGAAGTCCTAGGCCCTTATAGGGTCGCCTAAAAACCGCCCGTTTTATGGGCGGATTGTTATTTTTTGTAATAGATTATTTAATTACGCCACACGCCATACGGGAACCGCCACCGCCAAGAGGTGCAGGGCTATCGGAGTGATTATCACCGCCGGCATGAATCATGATGGAATGACCGCGAACCTCATCTAAATGTTTAATACGAGGAGCCAGAACAGGATTGGTTGCACTACCGTCAGGCAGTGCGGTTAATGCAGGTAAATCACCTAAATGAGCATCATCTTGCCAAGGGTAGCCGTGTTGTTTGGTCTCTTTTGGATCCCAGTGACCGCCGGCTGCCAAGCCCGCAGTGAGTTTACCGTCTTTTTCTTTTGGTTCGCAGCTTGGATTTTGGTGCAGATGGAAACCGTGTAAACCTGCCGTTAAGTCTTGTAAATTCGGCGTAAATACTAAACCGTAGGCAGATTCGGTGATCGTGACTGTTCCCACATCTTTATTACCATTGACCGGATCAAGTTGTTGTACTTTGACTTCAATTGATTTATCGGTTGCTGGTTGTGCATTTGCTAAGGCTGATGTGCACACGGCAGTTAATGTTAATGCTAAGAGAGTTTTGAGGTTCATATAGACTCCTTTGTTGTTGAAGATTCTCCGTTATTATAATGAAATATTGAACAATTATCCGATAAGATTTATTGCGCAATTTTTAATGTTTGATAGAGATAGTGGCGATAGTCATTGACGAACTGGTTATTTAGGCTATCTTCCAGTTTTCCTTCACTTAATCGACGCATCGCTTTATTGGCTTTCATAAAATCATCTTGTACCGCTAATCCGGCAACATCTAACAATAAACCGCCGGCAAAGGCAAGATCGAGGAAATCTTGTTCTTGCTTAAATGGCGTTGTTACGTTACTTCTAACGACAAATTGAGTGATGTAATCAGGGAAAGTAAAATCGCCTTTTTTTGCCGGAATGGCGTTATCAAATGCCACTTGATGATCGCCGAAATAGCCAAATACAAAAGGTTTGTTACGTTGATGTAAATATTCATCCATTTTTTCAATGGCTTCATTGAGCGAGACAATACGTTGCGTATAATCGTTTAATGATGAAATGCTTTTTGCCCCAATATTTGGCATTTCAAGGTTGTAGATATTTTCCATCTCAAGATCATAGGGGCCGTGTTCACGCATAGTGAGCACATAAACAAACATCGGCTGAGTAACTTTTTCAAGTGCCGGATGTTTTTTCTTTAAAATCATACGCGTGTATTCCATCATTTCTTCGCTACTGATTGTCCACAAATTTTTACTAAACGGCGCAGGATAGCCGAGATCTTGTGGCTGTAACATCAAATCGAAACCGAAATGCTCATAGGCTGATTTTGCATTGTAGTTTCCCTTGGTAAACGGCGAAAGCGCCACGCAGAAATAGCCTTGATCACGTAAATTTTTTACTAAACCGGATTGTATATGCGGCACGACGGAATAAAACACGCCGCTGGCAAGGGCACCAAAATCCGTAGAAGGCACTCCTGCAAGAAAAGCAAACTCAGATTTCCAGGTTGCACCGGCAAAGGTGTGGACGCGAAGTGGCGACATAAAAACCGTATCTGATTGGTGTTCAAACATAGGTAATGGCGGAATGTTTTGTTTGGTAAAAGCAAACCGGTGCGGATTAAGTGTGGATTCTAACAATGCTACTACAATGTCTGGTTTGGTAGTTGAACTTTGTTCTGTTTGTTCGGCATAAAGTGCGGTCATTTTTTTCGTAAAATTTTCGCTTTTGCCTGAAAATTGTGGCACTTTAAAGAAAATACCCCGACAAGACATTGGCAGATTCAAGAATACATCACGACCATCATCAGGTAAAGAATCAAGCCAAACCTGTAAAGCATGGGAATTTTTGGAATAATGCCACATTAATGTGAAGCTGCTGAAAAATAAAATTACACCGAAAATATGTCCGATTGCGCCAAGGGATTCCACATCAGACCAAGCGAAAATTGCAAAACCGAGTAAAGCAAGTAAGCCAATAACACCACCAAGCGCACCTTTATAGTGCATTAAAGTTTCCCAGTTTCGCCAATCGACAACAAGAAAAAAATCAGAAATAAGCAAAGGTTGTTTGTAATAATGAATTTTTAGGCGATGGAATAACATCAGTACCACAAAAAGCACTGAAGTAAAATTTAGTGCGCGTTGCCATTGTCCGGAAAGCGCAAGCATACCGCCGAAGAAGAACACAAAGAGCGAAATGGCGAAAAAATACGTCCAGCGGTAATGGGAGTTGATGATAAAAATCACTGCAGCGATCGTGAATAAGGCTAAAAAAATGTAAGCAATCATGGTATTCCTAATTCTTAAAAAATATCGTTGGAGATGATAGAGACAAGGGTTGGGCGTGTCAAACGCTACGACGGAATATTTGTTGGAGAAAAGTGCGGTTGATTTTTGAGAGGTTTTTGATAAAAAATGGCGAGCCTGAATAGCAAACCCGCCGATTTTACTTTCCGAGTGAAAATTAACGCAAAAATGCCGGAATATTTTTCTCGTATTCTGCGATTTTATCTTCGTGTTGAAGGGTTAAGCCGATATTATCTAAGCCGTTTAATAAGCAATGACGGCGGAATTCGTCCAGTTCAAAGTGATAAACTTTGTCACCTGTGGTAACGGTCATGGTTTCCAAATCCACATGAATTTGTTTGCCTTCGTTTGCCCATATCCATTGGAAAATTTCTTCTACTTCTTGTTCGCTCAAACGAATCGGCAACATATGGTTGTTCAAACTATTGTTGTAGAAAATATCCGCAAAACTTGGGGCGATCATCACTTTAAAACCGTAATCGGCAAGTGCCCAAGGCGCGTGTTCACGGGACGAACCACAACCGAGGTTTTTACGCGCGAGCAAAATTGTTGCGCCTTGATATTGTGGGAAATTGAGTACAAATTCCGGATTAGGCTGTGTGCCTTCTACATCTAAATAACGCCACTCGTGGAATAAATGTTTGCCAAAACCTACGCGTGTAATGGCTTGTAAAAATTGTTTTGGAATGATGGCATCGGTGTCCACATTGGCTGCATCCAAGGGTACCGCTAAGCCTGAAAGTTGTTTAAATCCTGCCATTTTTGTTTTCCTCTTTTTCGAGTCTTAATTTAACGCCACATCGCGAATATCGACAAATTTACCGAACATCCCAGCAGCGGCAGCCATTGCCGGGCTGACTAAGTGTGTGCGTCCGTTACGACCTTGGCGGCCTTCAAAGTTACGATTGCTGGTAGAGGCGCAGCGCTCCCATTCGCCTAAACGATCGTCATTCATCCCTAAGCACATGGAGCAGCCCGGGTTACGCCATTCCGCACCCGCTGCGATAAAAATTTTATCTAAGCCTTCTTTTTCCGCTTGTTCTTTTACCAAGCCGGAACCTGGCACGACTAAAATGCGCTTCACGTTATCCGCTTTTTTACGCCCTTTCATCACCGCTGCTGCGGCACGTAAATCTTCAATACGTGCATTGGTGCAAGAACCGATAAAGACTTGATCCACGGAAATATTCTTTAAATTGGCATTGGCTTCCAAACCAATGTACTGCAAGGCTTTTTCTGCCGAAGCACGGGTAACGGGATCGTCTATTTCCGTTGGATTTGGCACTAACTGATTGATACCAATCACCTGGCCCGGGTTGGTTCCCCAAGTAACCTGTGGTGCAATATCTTTTGCTTCCAATGTAACAACGGTATCAAATTGCGCATTTTCATCGGATTTTAAGGTTTTCCAGTATTCAACGGCATCATCCCAATCCTTACCTTTAGGTGCGTGAGGACGCCCTTTCAAGTATTCAAAGGTGGTTTCATCCGGTGCGATTAGGCCTGCTTTTGCGCCCATTTCAATCGCCATATTGCATACGGTCATTCTGCCTTCCATTGAAAGATCACGGATAGCCTCTCCACAAAATTCTACAACGTGTCCTGTTCCGCCCGCCATGGTGGTTTTGCCGATGATGGCAAGGATAATATCTTTTGCGGTAATGCCGGGTGCGACTTTTCCACGCACTTCGATCTTCATATTTTTCGCACGGGCCTGCTTTAACGTTTGGGTGGCTAAAACGTGTTCTACTTCTGATGTACCTATACCGAATGCCAATGCGCCGAATGCGCCGTGAGTTGCGGTGTGTGAGTCACCGCAAACGATAGTCATACCCGGAAGGGTTAAGCCCTGTTCCGGCCCCATCACGTGTACAATACCTTGTTCTTTGGTATTCATATCGAATAGCTGAATACCGGTGGCTTTAGTATTTTTTTCAAGCTCTAACACCTGAATTTTTGCTTGCCCTTCTAATTTATTCACATCACGTATTTGCGTTGAAATACTATGATCCATTGTGCCGAACGTTTTGCCTACCTGGCGGACTTGGCGACCAGCAACACGTAAGCCGTCAAAGGCTTGCGGGCTGGTGACTTCGTGGATCAAATGGCGGTTAATATACAAAATCGGTGTTTCGCCTTCCGCTTCGTACACTACGTGTGCATCGAATAATTTTTCATAAAGTGTTTTTGCCATAAGGTTTTTCTCTATTTATTAGGATGAAAGTGCGGTTGAAAAACGAGTTAAATTTTGACCGCACTTTATGATTAAATCGCTTCTGCAATCAATGTACCCATTTTTGCCGTGTAAATCGCTGTGGTATTATCGGCTAAATCACCGGTACGATGACCTGCCGACAGTACTTTTTGTACCGAACTTTCAATGGCATCCGCCGCTTCGTTTAAGTTGAAGCTGTAACGTAACATCATTGCCGCAGATAAAATTTGTGCGATAGGATTGGCAATGCCTTTGCCTGCGATGTCCGGTGCAGAACCGCCGGCCGGTTCGTATAAGCCGAAGCCTTCTTCATTTAAACTGGCGGAAGGTAACATTCCCATTGAACCGGTGATCATGGCGGCTTCGTCGGAAATAATATCGCCGAAAATGTTGGAGCAGAGCAGTACGTCAAAAGATTCCGGCGCTTTGATTAGCTGCATAGTGGCGTTGTCGATATACATATTTTCTACGCTAACGTCAGGGTAATCTTTTGCAATTTCTGCCACGGTCTCGCGCCATAAAATAGAAGATTGCAACACATTGGCTTTATCTACGGAGGTGATATGTTTACGGCGTTTCATTGCCGCTTCAAAAGCGGCACGGGCAATGCGTTCGATTTCATATTTGTAATACACTTCCGTATCGAATGCTTTGGTTTGTGCGCCTTCTCCTTCTCGACCTTTCGGCTGTCCGAAATAAATTCCTCCTGTCAGTTCACGTACCACGACCATATCAAAGCCTTTCGCGGCAATATCCGCACGTAACGGACAGAATTTTTCTAACCCTTTGTAAAGGGTTGCCGGACGTAAGTTGCAGAATAATTTGAAATGTTTGCGCAATGGCAATAGTGCGCCTCGTTCCGGCTGTTGGTCCGGCGGTAAATGTGTCCATTTAGGGCCGCCTACGGAACCGAATAAAATCGCATCTGCGTTTTCACAACCTTTTAACGTTTCAGTAGGTAACGGGCTGCCACAGTGATCAATGGCGGCGCCTCCTACATAAAATTCATTAAAATTGAATTTAATAGCGAATTTGTCTTGGATTTTATTGAGGACTTTAATCGCCTCCGCCATCACTTCAGGACCGATTCCGTCACCGGGGAGGACTGCGATGTTGTATGATTTCATTTTGGGTTTTCCTATTTTGTTTAAATTTTATTTTAAATTAGTATCGGGTTTCGCCGATGGCGACCTACTTTCTTTTACTCGTGTAAAAGAAAGTAGGCAAAGAAAACACGCCCCAGTTAAATCGCTAATCTTTGCTTTATTGCCATTTTCTTAACGCTAAAT
>NZ_MLHS01000020.1 GCF_001999335.1 Rodentibacter sp. Ppn85
CTAATCTACGTCAGCCCCAAAGCTTTTTTTATCTAAGGTTCTAACAAATTGTACACCTAAACTTTATTTGCAAAAAAATCACCAAATAAGCGGTTTGGGCGGAGATCATAGGTTTCAATAAACAAGTGTGGTTATTTCCATAAATAAGATGAAAATGGTATTACTAGTACATTTTTTCTCTAATAGAAACAAACTTTTAGAGATAGATTGTTTTTTTGTTAAAAAAATGTGAAACACTTCATGTTTTTGAAAGAAAACGATTGCGCATATTGGAACACAAGTATATTTTACTAAAGTTATTGCATAAAAATAACACAACATCTTATTAAATTTTCTACAATCCACGATAAGAGGGCTCTACAATGAAAAAATATTCCACTCTTTCTCTTGCTGCAATGTTAATAATGGGCGCATTCTCTGCTCAAGCAGCAGAAAAATTTGTAACTATCGGTACCGGCGGACAAACCGGCGTTTATTATGTGGTTGGTCAATCAATTTGCCAATTAGTGAACCGTGATACGGCAAAAACCCAAATTAAATGTAATGCTCCCTCTACCGGTGCGTCTGTTGCCAATTTGAATGCAATTGCGGCAAATCAAATGGAAATGGGGATCGCCCAATCCGATTGGCAATATCACGCTTATAACGGCACCAGTTCATTTACAGGCAAGAAAAATGAGAAATTGCGTGCCGTTTTTTCTATTCACCCTGAACCCTTTACGCTAATGGCTCGCGACGATTCAGGGATTCAAAAATTTGATGATTTAAAAGGAAAACGTGTCAATGTGGGCGATCCGGGTTCCGGTACGCGTGCGACAATGAATGTGATTTTAGCCGCGAAAGGTTGGACAGATAAAGAATTTAAAGTCGCCTCAGAATTAAAACCGGCGGAAATGGCTTCGGTAATGTGCGATAACAATTTGGATGCGATTACTTATAATGTAGGACATCCTAATGGGGCATTAAAAGAAGCCGCAGCCTCCTGTAACGCGCATTTAGTTCCTATTACCGGTAGTGAAATTGATAAATTGGTTGCCGATAATCCGTATTATGCTAAAGCAACAATCCCTGGAGGTTTATACAAAGGCACGGACAATCCTGTTGATACCTTTGGGGTTTATGCAACTTTAGTTACCTCCTCCGATGTAGATGCGGACAGTGTTTATGCAATTGTTAAAGCCGTTTTCGACAATTTTGATCGCTTTAAACGTCTCCATCCGGCATTTGCTCATTTAAAACAAGAAGATATGATAAAAAATGCGCTATCCGCACCGTTACATGAAGGCGCAGTGCGTTATTACAAAGAAAAAGGCTGGTTAAAATAATCAAGCGTATTAAATTTAGGCAGGTTTTACCCTGCCTTTCCTGTTTTAATCGGTAATATTTATTTTCGGAGGTTTTATGTCGGTAAAATCTGAAAAATTGGATTATGACGATCTACAAGATATGGTTGCATCAAATGATGCGGGAGGACGAAATCCAAGAGGTTTAACCAAAAATTTAATTATTGTTACGGCTATTTTGTGGTCAATATTCCAGCTTTATTACACCTCGCCCTTTCCATTTTGGTTACAAGAAATAATCCGCAGTTGGGGCTGGGAATGGAATGTGGTGGTTGACGATACAAAAGCGCGTTCCATTCACTTAGCTTTTGCGTTATTTCTGGCTTACCTGGCATTTCCTGCATTTGTAACTTCACCAAAACACCACGTTCCTTACCATGATTGGTTTTTTGCCGTTTTAGGCGCATTTTTAGGAGCATACTATATTTTCTTTTATGAGGGATTGGTTACCCGTTTCGGTGCACCCAATACACCAGATATTATCGCCGGTTGTTTAGGGATTATTTTATTACTGGAAGCTTGTCGGCGTAGTTTAGGGTTGCCTTTAGTCATTATCGCTTCCGTCTTTTTACTGTATAACTATTTAGGACAATTTTTACCGACAGACTGGATTATCAGCCACCGTTCAGGTTCACTTTCTCAAATAGTCAATCAGCAGTGGGTAACCACTGAGGGAGTATTTGGAGTTGCATTGGGCGTTTCCACGAAATATGTTTTTTTATTTGTATTATTCGGTGCATTACTGGACAAAGCAGGCGCAGGCAACTATTTTATAAAAACCGCTTTTGCCTATTTAGGTCATTTACGTGGCGGTCCGGCTAAAGCAGCCGTAGTATCCTCCGGCTTAACAGGATTAATTTCCGGTTCGTCTATTGCCAATGTAGTAACGACGGGAACATTTACCATTCCAATGATGAAACGGGTCGGGTTTTCCGCCGAAAAAGCGGGAGCGGTTGAAGTCGCCTCCTCTGTAAACGGACAAATTATGCCACCTATAATGGGTGCTGCAGCCTTTTTGATGATTGAATATGTGAATATGCCGTACAGCCAATTAATCACCCACGCGGCATTACCGGCATTAATTTCATATATTGCATTGGTTTATATCGTTCACTTGGAAGCCTTAAAAATGAATTTACAAGGTTTACCAAGAACCGATCCACCCAATCCGATTTTAATCGTTTTATTAAAAATATTGACCGCACTTTTAGTTGTCATTGGCTTAACAGGCATGGTTCATTTTGGTTTAGGGTGGATTAAAACCGTTGTACCGAATTATGCTTTCCTAATTGTTTGCGCATTGCTTACCGCGGTTTATTTATTACTTATCCGCCGAGTGGCAACATTTCCTGATTTGGAAGTCGATGATCCTAATGCGCCGATGGTCGCGCTGCCGTCAGCCAAACCGACGGTGAATGCAGGTCTGCATTTCCTCATTCCCGTCGTTGTATTAATTTGGTGTTTAATGGTAGAAATGTTGTCGCCAGGGCTCTCTGCATTTTGGGGAACAATGGCCCTTACAGTGATTTTACTCACACAAAAACCGTTACTACATTATTTCCGTAAGCAACCGGTTAACCAATCGCTTTTTATTGAAGGTATAAAAACCTTAATCGACGGATTAGAAACTGGGGCAAGAAATATGATCGGTATAGGGATTGCGACGGCAACCGCCGGAATTATCGTCGGAGTTGTATCTTTAACCGGCTTCGGCGTACAATTATCGGGGATTATTGAAGTGCTGTCGATGGGAAATGTTTTATTAATGCTGATTTTCGTCGCCATATTCAGTTTGATTTTAGGAATGGGATTGCCGACAACGGCTAACTATATTGTTGTTTCCTCACTAATGGCATTGGTTATTGTCGAGGTTGGCAAACAAAACGGACTGATTGTGCCACTCATTGCCGTACATTTATTCGTGTTCTATTTTGGCATTATGGCAGATGTAACCCCCCCTGTCGGATTAGCATCATTTGCCGCAGCCGCAGTTTCGGGCGGAAATCCGATAAAAACAGGAATGATCGCTTTCTTTTATAGCCTGCGTACGGCAATTCTCCCTTTCTTGTTTATTTTTAATACGGATTTATTGTTACTGGATGTCGGTTGGGCAAAAGGAACCCTTGTCGCCGTGGTTTCGACATTGGCTATATTGGCATTTACCGCGGCAACGATGAATCATTTCTTTGTGAAAAACAAATGGTGGGAAACGGCACTATTAATTTTGGGCGCATTTTTCATTTTCCGACCGGGCTTTTTTATGGAGTTTGTTTCACCAACCTCTCATCATATTGAGCCATCATATTTAGTACAAGAGTTGGAAAAAACACCTGTCGGACAAAATCTGCTGCTCAAAGTGTCAGGAATGAATCCTTATGGTAAACAAATCGAATTCTACTCTCAGCTTTCCGTGCCACAGGGAGAAACAGGCGAACAACGTTTGCAAAACCTCGGTTTAACCTTATTGCATACGCAGGAAAAAATTGAGGTGGATGGAAAACAAATAGATAAAGTAGTGATTGATATGGTGGAAACGGACTCTCCGGCGGCAAAAGCAGGGTTAAATTGGGATCAAACCATTATTGATATTTATTTACCGCTTGTTTCATTGGAAAAAGAGTGGATGTTTATTCCGGGATTAATGATAATTTTCTTGGTTGGCTGGAATCAGCGGCGAAGAACAAAATCTTAATAGAAAGTGCGGTCATTTTTTGAATATGTTTCGATTAAGATTAAAAATGCTCTACTGATGAAAAGGATAAATTATGTATAACAAATTACTACTAGCCATTGATCTGAATAATCCAAAAGGTTCAGAAAAAGTGGTTAAGACTGCATTACGTTTGGCTGAACATCACCCCAATGCACTATTTCGTGTTGTTACCATTGTCGAACCGGTGGATGATAGCTTTATTTCTGCTTTCTTACCGAAAAATTTTGACAAATCCTTAATTGCGGAAGTAAACAAAGCACTGCACGATTTTACCGCCAAACATTTTCCAACAAATGCTAAGGTGCAACATATCGTAGCACACGGTACAATTTATGAGGAAATTAATCGAATTGCAGAAGAAAAATCGGTAGATTTAATCATTATGCTTGCCAGTAGTAAACCTCAATCTAAGGGTCTAAGCAATAATACTCGGCGAGTAGCTAAATATGGGAATAAACCGATATTGATTTTAAAATAACAAAAATCCCTGCCTAAAATACTAAAGCAGGGATTTTTATATTCATTAAAACCCTAATGTTTCCCCATCAGGATTACGAGGGTCTGAATAGCCGTAGAATCCGCCATCGCGAGCTTGAATAATTTGCACTCGTCCCATTGGTGCTTTTAGTTTGATTTTATGCCCTTTAGCCGTAAGTAATGCTAAGGTATCAGGACTAATACCTTCCTCAATTCGTAATTCATCCGGTAACCATTGATGATGAATTCTTGGTGCAACAATCGCTTCCGCAGGGTTCATATTATGATCAATAGTATTAGAAATACTTTGTAGAACTGTCGTGATAATTCGTGCGCCACCCGGACTACCTGTTACTAGCCAAGGTTTATTATCTTTTAAGACTATAGTCGGCGTCATTGACGAAAGAGGACGTTTTTTAGCTTCAATTGCATTTGCATCACCGCCGATTAATCCGAATGCATTGGCTACTCCGGATTTAGCGGAAAAATCATCCATTTCATTGTTCAATAAAATACCTGTTCCTTCAGCAACAATACCACTACCAAAATTCAGATTTAACGTATAAGTAACAGCGACTGCATTACCTGCATTATCCATAACCGAATAGTGTGTGGTTTGATCACTTTCATAAGGTTGAGGTTTACCGGGCTTAATTTCCGTTGCAGTACGGGCATAATCTTCCTTAATGTTTTGAATCAAGGATTTAGCATAATTTTTAGAAGTTAAACCGGATATAGGAATCTTTACAAAATCCGGATCACCAAGATATTCGGAACGATCCGCATAAGCCAATTTCATCGATTCAGCTAAATAATGAATAGTTTTTGCACTGTTTGCGCCGAATTCATTAAGCGGATAATTTTCTAACATATTAAATAATTGTACTAAATGGATACCGCCCGAGCTTGGTGGCGGCATAGTTACGACCTTATAACCGCGATAATTTCCCACTATCGGCTGGCGCTCAATCGCTTTATAATTGCGCATATCTTCAAGGTTGATTAAACCGTGATGTTGCTTCATTTCTTGTACGATTTTTTCCGCAATTTCTCCCTCATAAAAGGCCTTAGCACCTTCTTTAGCAATGAGTTTTAAAGAATTAGCCAAATCTTTTTGGACTAGCTGTTCGCCAGCTGCTAAAGTGCGGTCGTTTTTAAAGAAGATTTTACGACTGCTCTGCCATTTACCTAACACATCTTTCTCCGTATCAAGTAAATTAGCAAGTGTTTGGCTAATTGGAAAACCTTCCTCCGCCAACTTGATTGCCGGCTCTAACACTTTATGCAAAGGCATTGTTCCCCATTTTTTTAAAGCTAGCTCCATGCCGGCTACCGTACCCGGTACGCCGACGGCAAAATGTGTAAACAATGATTTTCCATCTTCAACTTGCCCATTTGCATCCAAATACATATCACGAGAGGCTTTTAATGGTGCCATTTCTCTAAAATCAAGGGCTAAATCCTCCCCTGTTTTCCCATTATGCAATACCATAAAACCTCCGCCGCCGATATTACCGGCATTCGGTAGTACCACGGCTAATGCAAACCCGACCGCAACTGCAGCGTCTACTGCATTACCGCCCTGTTTCAGTATTTCAACACCGACTTGAGTCGCAATAGCCTGTTCAGAAGCTACCATTCCATTTTTCGCATAGATAGGTTGAAAAATATCGGTACTGCTATCATAGCGTGCGGCAGCGGTATTTGTGGTTAGCGCAGAGTTACTTGCCCAACTGACTTGAGAAAGACTGATTACAGAAGTAAATAGCCCGGCAAGCAATATTTTTTTGAACTGCATTTGCATATTTTATCTCCTTTTTGATGAATAATTCATCAATAAGACTATGCTTTTATTTACCCAAATACAATAAAAATTTCACGCAATATTAACAAGTATAAGAGAATAAACGTTGAGAAGAGAGTTATTATAAAAGCTTGTGATCCCCCAGATAATTGATAAATTTTTTGTTTAGGGTAAAGTGTCCAAATGAGAAACAATGAAGCCTGATAGCATTATTTATAGGGATTTCCATCGAAGGTATGATGTGCTTAACATGGGAAAATTTAACCATTTTCGCATTAATCGCAACATACACTTTGTCGAAAACAGAATCACATTAAAACAGGATTAATAATTTTTAGCATCAAGCAGAACTGCATTTAAAGAAGTTTAAAGGTATTCTCAAATCTCATTTTGAGTATATGTGATGGAGTGTGAACAGCATGCTAACAATAGGGACTTAAACTACTAGTTAATAGAAATTTATTTTAGTCGTTCAAGACAGTCCCTATTTTAAAGTTATAAGTAATGCAAAAACGCATTAAATTTTAACCGCACTTTTATTTGTTACTAGCTTCTCAAAATATTATAAATTTCGAAATCTTTGCGATCCAAATAATGAGTAGACTGAATTTTACGAATAGTGCGTGATTTCCCCCTAATTAATAGGGTTTCAGTTGTAGCAAGATTGCCTCGACGGGAAATTCCTTTAAGTAATTCGCCATGGGTAATACCGGTGGCGGCAAACACTAGATTATCATCACGCACAAGATCTTCTAATTTTAATATTTCATTCACTTTAACGCCTAATTCTTCACAACGTTGGATTTCTTCCGCTGCAATTTTTCTATTTTCCTCCGTATCGCCTTTTACTTCATTACGAGGAATTAAACGTGCTTGCATATCGCCGCCTAATGCTCGAACTGCCGCTGCAGTAGCAACGCCTTCCGGCGCACCGCCAATACCATAAACCATATCGACTTCGGCATCAGGCAAGCAACACAAAACAGAAGCGGCAATATCCCCATCGGGAATAGCCATAACCCGAATTCCTAAATTATACATTTGTTGGATAACTGCATCATGACGGGGCTTGGCTAATACCATTACAGTTAAATCGGATAAGGATTTTCCTAAGCGTGAAGCGGTACGACGAAGATTTTTTTCAATAGGTAAACTGAGATCAATCATTCCTTTGACTTCCGGTCCTACCACTATTTTTTCCATATACATATCCGGTGCTTTTAAGAAAGTTCGTTTTCCGCCTGCGGCGAGCACAGAAATAGCGTTGGATTGTCCCATTGCCGTCATACGCGTACCATCAATCGGATCAACGGCGATAGAAATAAGCTCTCCATTACCCGAACCGACTTTTTCACCAATATACAACATCGGAGCTTTATCAATTTCACCTTCTCCTATAACAATCTCACCGTCCATATGAATAAGATTCAGCATATATCGCATTGCTTTTACCGCTGCTTCATCGGCTGCGTGTTTATTGCCACGTCCAAGCCAAGTGTAAGCCGCTAATGCCGCAGCTTCCGTTACACGAGAAAATTCAATAGCCAGTGCACGATTCATTTTTTATCTCCAATTGTGTTCCAAGCAAAAAATCGCATTATTCTAGCATTATGCAAACGTTTGCATAATAAATTTTTATGGTAGGCTTTAAAAAGAAAAATGAAGTGGGTACAATAGGGCTGTTTCAGATGTTATTTAAAAGGAAATTACTATGTCATTAGAAATCTTAAACCAGCTTGAAGATAAAATTAAGCAAGCGGTAGAAACCATTCAATTACTTCAACTTGAAGTGGAAGAATTAAAAGAACAAAATAGTCAATCTCAGCAAACCGTTGAAACATTACAAAATGAAAATGAGCAATTAAAAAATGAACATCGTAACTGGCAAGAACATATTCGCTCATTGCTTGGCAAATTTGATAACGTTTAACTCAATTTTAAAGGCTTAGATTTTCTAAGCCTTTGTTTTAGATAATTTTTATGAAAGTTTGTATTATTTCAGGCAGTACTTTAGGCAGTGCCGAGTATGTCGCTGAACACCTGGCGGATAGTTTAAAAAACCAAGGTTTTTCAACCGCTCTTTTTCACGGTGCTCAATATGATGATGTAATTAGCGAACCATTATGGTTAATCGTAACTTCCACTCATGGAGCGGGAGAAATTCCGGATAATTTACGACCACTGTTTGATCAAATATCAGAATCCGATCTTGATCTTTCATATTTGCGTTTTGCCGTTGTCGGCTTAGGCAATTCGGATTATGACACCTTTTGTTACGCCACAAATCATATTGAAAAAATTTTAGAACAAAAAAATGCGGTCAAACTTTGTGAAACATTAAAAATTGATGTCCTCAATATCGATGATCCGGAAAGTTACAGTGAAAATTGGCTTCCTCTATTCATTCGATCTCTTTAATAAAAAAACGATGATTTTAACAATCATCGTTTTTTTCTGTGTATAACTCGTAAAAAATCTGTCAAAAACCTGTATTTTTTCACTGAATAAGATCAAAAGTTTTATCAACTGTGGATAAATACGTAAATTATCCACAGCAAATAACGACTGTTTTTATCATTGATCAACATTTTCTAATAAGATCTAATTCATTAATTTATAAAAAGAAAAAACGGTTATTCACACAATAGAAGATCCTTAATAGTAACAATAATAAGATCTCTATATATAAAAAGATCTTAATTTTATTAGCTCAAGATCTTTGGATCCCTTATCACTCTCTCAAGATCTAATTCCTTCTTTCAAGAAAAACTGAATTTCTGTAAAATAGCGCACATTTTGTATCCGAATAAATTTAGAGAAAACGATGTTTTATACTGAAACTTACGATGTGATCGTTATTGGTGGCGGTCATGCAGGTACTGAAGCCGCTCTTGCACCGGCTCGTATGGGGTTAAAAACCCTTTTATTAACCCACAATGTTGATACTTTAGGACAAATGTCCTGTAATCCTGCTATTGGTGGAATTGGTAAAGGTCACTTAGTAAAAGAAACTGATGCCATGGGTGGGTTAATGGCACATGCTGCCGATAAAGCAGGGATCCAATTTCGTACTCTAAACAGTAGTAAAGGCCCTGCCGTACGTGCTACCCGTGCACAGGCGGATCGTGTGTTATATCGTCAAGCTGTAAGAATTTCGTTAGAAAATCAACCAAATCTGGATATTTTTCAACAGGAAGCCACTGATATTTTAATAGAAAATGATAGAGTAAGCGGCGTGGTAACTAAAATGGGATTAAAATTCCGTGCTAAATCTGTGATTTTAACAGCCGGTACTTTTTTAGCAGGCAAGATCCATATAGGTTTGGAAAATTATACCGGCGGTCGAGCAGGCGATCCTGCTTCAACTCTATTAGCAGAACGTTTGCGTGATCTTAACTTACGGGTGGATCGCCTAAAAACAGGTACGCCGCCGCGTATTGATGCTCGCACGATCAATTTTGATGTACTGACAAAACAACATGGCGATGCTGTATTACCGGTATTTTCTTTTATGGGATCGATTTCGGAGCATCCACAACAGATCCCATGTTATATCACGCATACTAATGAGCAAACCCACGAAGTGATCCGCAATAATTTGGATCGTAGTCCTATGTACACCGGTGTGATAGAGGGAATAGGCCCACGTTATTGTCCGTCAATCGAAGATAAAGTTATGCGTTTTGCCGATAGAAATTCCCATCAAATTTATCTTGAACCGGAAGGATTAACCAGTAATGAGGTTTATCCGAATGGGATCTCTACAAGCCTACCTTTCGATGTTCAAATGGGAATAGTCAACTCAATGAAAGGATTAGAAAAAGCCCGTATAGTGAAACCGGGTTATGCGATCGAATATGATTATTTTGATCCGCGTGATTTGAAACCTACCCTTGAAACTAAAGGGATCTCAGGTTTATTTTTTGCCGGTCAAATTAACGGTACCACCGGTTATGAAGAAGCGGCTGCACAAGGCTTACTTGCCGGAATTAATGCCGGGCTTTATGTACAAGAGAAAGAGGCATGGTTTCCTCGCCGCGACCAAGCTTATATCGGTGTGTTGGTGGACGATCTTTGTACTCTTGGAACGAAAGAACCCTATCGTGTGTTTACCTCTCGTGCGGAATACCGTTTATTGTTGCGCGAAGATAATGCCGATATCCGGTTAACACCGATTGCCCGTGAATTTGGTTTGATTGATGAAAAACGTTGGGCGCGTTTCAATCACAAAATGGAAAATATTGAGCTTGAACGCCAACGTTTACGCAGTATTTGGTTACATCCTCGCTCGGAATATTTAGAAGAAGCTAATAAGGTGTTAAGTAGCCCGCTTGTGCGTGAGGCCAATGGTGAAGATTTATTACGTCGTCCCGAAATAAATTATGAAATTTTGACCGCACTTACGCCATATCAACCACCAATGGAAGACAAAGAAGCGGTGGAACAAGTGGAAATCGCTATAAAATATCAAGGTTACATTGAGCATCAGGAAGAAGAAATCGAAAAACAAAAACGTCATGAAAATACGGTTATTCCGGCTCAATTTGATTATTCCAAAGTATCGGGTTTATCAAATGAAGTCCGTGCCAAGTTAGAACAACATCGTCCGGTTTCTATCGGGCAGGCAAGCCGAATTTCCGGTATTACTCCGGCAGCAATTTCAATTATCTTGGTTAATTTGAAAAAACAAGGGATGTTGAAGCGTGGAGAATAGTTTTTCTATGTTTAAGACAAAAAGTGCGGTTAAATTGACCGCACTTTTTTGGTTACAGAGCTTGTTTCACTGCTACATCTAATCCTGACGTCGGACGGCCAAGTAATTTTTCAAGCGTTTTATCTTCCAAAAACAATGCACCGTTTGAAACATCAACATCCCATTGTGCAATTAAGCCTGCAAATCCTTTGTCTAAACCGGATTGAACTAATGCCGCAGTATAATCGGCTGCCGGAATATCTACGTAAGGAATTTCTTTACCTGTTTGTTTACTAATTTCAGCGGCTAAATCGGTTAAAGTCCAACTTATCGAGCCGGCAAGTTCATAAGTTTTATTATTATGTCCCTCACCTAATGCGACATTTACGGCTGCTTCCGCTAATTCGGAACGTAGTACGGATGATATACGACCATTTTTTGCTGAACCGTAGAAAGCATTATTTGCTAATGCTGTTGGAATTGAGGCAGTGTAGTTTTCCGTATACCAGCCATTGCGTAAGATTGTGTAAGTCATACCTGATAATTTTAATGCTAACTCGGTTTCAATATGCTCCCCTGCAAGTGATTTAACCGTATTAGGTTTATCCGCTCCTAATAAACTCGTATAAATAATGTGTTTCACATCAGCTTTTTTTGCCGATTCGATTACATTTTTGTGTTGTTGTGAACGCTGCCCTATTTCATTACTTGATACTAAGATCAAGGTATCCACACCATTTAATGCTTCCACTTGTCCCTCTACTTTTGAATAATCAAATTGACGTGCTTCCACGCCTGAAATTTTTGCAGGATTACGTGCAAGTGCGATCACATTAGCATTTTTCTCTTTTAACAAATCTAATGCAATAGCACCAAATTGACCGGTTACTCCTGTGATAGCGATAGTTTTGTTTGTCATTTTAATTTCCTCTCTATGTTAAAATATTTGACGATATTAGTTGATAATAACTATGATAATTACAAAACTTACTTTTGATAAGTACTTACATAAAAGTAAGTATGCTAATTTTTTTTGCAAAAAATAATAACTCAATGATTTTCAAGGAAATAAAAATGGAAAAATTTTTTGAACGGGGAAATGTATTGGCTTCGGCTTGCCCTTCTCGTCAAATTTTACAGCATCTAATCAGTCGATGGGGGGCATTAGTGCTGATAAGTTTACATTCTGGTACGAAACGCTTTAGTGAATTACGACGCATGATTGATGGGGTGAGTGAACGAATGTTAACTAAAACTCTACAAGAGTTAGAGGAAGACGGAATGTTAGTTCGGAAATCCTACAATACGGTACCGCCGCACGTGGATTATACTTTGACAGAATTTGGCGAACAGGCATCGAGTAAAATGTTTGAGTTGGTAAATTGGTTGGAAACTCATTTAGACGAGATTTTGCAGCAGAAATTAAAAAAAGCATAGAATATCGATCACACTTTCAAGTAAAATATGGGGGATTCTGAAAAGAGCAGTTTATCAATGAAAAAAAAATTAGATAATTTACTTGCACAAACTGAAATTCAACTTAATGATATACAAAAGCAGCAGTTGCTCGATCTTGTCAATTTGTTAAATAAGTGGAATAAAGCTTATAATTTAACCTCTGTACGTGATCCAAATGAAATGTTAGTGAAACATATTTTGGATAGTATTGTGGTAAGTACTTATTTGCAGGGTGATCTTTTTATTGATGTGGGGACAGGACCGGGCTTACCGGGCTTACCTTTGGCTATTGTAAATCCTGATAAACAATTTGTTTTATTAGATAGCCTTGGCAAGCGGATTAGTTTTATTCGTAATGCAGTGCGTGAGCTGAAATTAACGAATGTGACGCCTATATTGAGCCGTGTAGAGGAATATCAACCTGAAGAAAAATTTGATGGAGTGCTAAGTCGTGCTTTTGCATCACTTAAAGATATGACGAATTGGTGTAGTCATTTGCCTAAAGAAAACGGGCATTTTTATGCACTTAAAGGGGGTTATCAAGAATATGAAGTAAAAGCAGTGGATGAAAAATATACTATTCAGCATATTGTTGAATTGCATGTTCCTGAACTAGTGGGGGAACGACATTTAATCATTTTGCGATAAAGAGCGATATTTTTATAAATTATTTTCTAAAAGTGTGATTTAGTTAACGTTTTTTGCTCTCTTTTAGGTTGAATCTCGTTTTTTCAAAGGTATAATTGCCCCGTTTTAAGGTTTTAAAAGTGATGTCTAGAGTTTTAACACAAGCCAGAACTAAATATGAAAAGTCTATCTATATTGAATTTTTTATTGGTCTTGTTTTGAGCTCTGTTGTTATATTACTACTTGATATTCAAAGTGCGGTTGATTTTTTCTTAGGTTTTTTTTCTGCATTCATACCTTTTTTTATCTTTGTTTATGCTGTTTTTTATCGAGATCAGCATTTATCAAAAAAACTAAGCGCATTTTATCGTGCCGAAGCTTTGAAATTTACTTGTACTATTGTACTTATCGTTATTTCGTTTAAATGGCTGGCGGTGGAACATTTTATAACGTTCTTTGCTGGTTTTTTTATTGCATTAATATTGAATAATTTAGTGCCTTTTTTGTTATATAAGGCGTGATTTTCATTAAAGTTCAAAGGATTAATTATGTCTGGACAAACTACTTCGGAATATATCGGACATCACTTATCGTTTTTAAAAACAGGTGATGGCTTTTGGCATGTTCATGTTGATACTTTATTTTTTTCCGTCATATCCGCTATCATTTTCCTTTTTATTTTTTCTCGAGTAGCAAAAAAAGCAACAAGTGGTGTTCCGGGAAAAATGCAATGTTTGGTTGAAATTGTGGTTGAATGGGTAAACGGAATCGTTAAAGAAAATTTCCACGGTCCGCGCAATGTTGTTGCTCCTTTAGCGTTAACCATTTTCTGTTGGGTATTCATTATGAATGCGATTGATTTGGTTCCGGTCGATTTTCTTCCTCAACTTGCCGGATTGTTCGGGATTCATTATTTAAGAGCAGTACCGACAGCAGATATTAGTGCAACACTTGGAATGTCAATTTGTGTATTCTTTTTAATTTTATTTTATACCGTTAAATCTAAAGGATTTAGTGGTCTAGTAAAAGAATATACTTTGCATCCTTTCAATCACTGGGCATTTATCCCTGTCAATTTTATTCTTGAAACCGTAACCTTATTGGCTAAACCTATTTCTCTTGCGTTTCGTTTATTCGGTAATATGTATGCAGGTGAATTAATCTTTATTCTTATTGCTGTCATGTATTCCGCCAATATGGCTATTGCGGCATTAGGTATTCCGTTACATCTTGCTTGGGCTATTTTTCATATACTGGTAATTACTTTACAAGCGTTTATTTTTATGATGTTAACGGTTGTTTATTTAAGCATTGCTTACAATAAATCCGAACATTGATTTTTTATTAACCGGCTCTAGGGCTAAATTTAAACTTCTATTGGAGAACATTTATGGAAACTGTAATTACAGCAACAATTATCGGCGCATCAATCCTTCTTGCATTCGCTGCATTAGGGACTGCAATTGGTTTTGCTATCTTAGGTGGAAAATTTTTAGAGTCTTCCGCTCGCCAACCTGAATTAGCATCAAGCTTACAAACTAAAATGTTTATTGTTGCTGGTCTATTGGATGCGATTGCGATGATTGCAGTTGGTATTTCATTACTTTTCATCTTCGCAAATCCATTTATCGGTTTACTACAGTAATCGCCTTATTTGCTTATCAACATAAAACAAGCATATTAGGGAGGACGTTGTGAATCTAAATGCAACATTAATCGGTCAACTGATTGCATTCGCACTTTTTGTGTGGTTTTGTATGAAATTTGTTTGGCCGCCGATTATTAAAGCCATCGAAACACGTCAAAGCCAAATTGCGAATGCACTTGCTTCTGCCGAAGCAGCAAAAAAAGAGCAAGCTGATACAAAAGTGCTTGTAGAACAAGAAATTTCTAAAGCAAAAGTTCAAGCTCAAGAAATTTTGGATGCTGCTAATAAACGTCGCAACGAAGTATTAGATGAAGTAAAAGCGGAAGCGGAAGAACTTAAAGCAAAAATTATTGAACAAGGTTATGCTGAAGTTGAAGCGGAACGCAAACGTGTTCAAGAAGAATTGCGCCTTAAAGTGGCTTCATTGGCTGTTGCCGGTGCTGAGAAAATTGTGGGTCGCTCCATTGATGAGGCGGCGAATAATGACATTATTGATAAATTAGTTGCAGAGCTATAGAGGGTTCAGCCTATGTCGGAATTAACTACGATAGCTCGCCCTTATGCCAAAGCTGCGTTTGATTTCGCTATTGAAAAAAGTGCGGTCGAAAAATGGGCTGAAATGTTAAGTTTTGTCTCGGCAGTTATTGAGAATGAAACGGTAAAAACATTACTAAATAGTGTTAGTTCAGCACAAAAATTAGCTGATACGGTTATTTCTATTTGTGGTGAACAATTGGATCAATATGGGCAAAATTTTATTCGGTTAATGGCTGAAAATAAGCGTTTAAGTGCTATTCCTGCAGTATTTAATGAATTTAAACATTATGTAGAAGATCATCAAGCCATTGCAGAAGTCAATGTAGTCTCTGCTCAACCATTGAATGTAGCGCAAATTGAAAAAATAACAGCGGCAATGGAAAAAAGATTAGCCCGCAAAGTAAAATTAAATTGCAATGTAGATAGCTCACTGATTGCCGGTGTGGTAATTCGTACTGAGGATTTTGTCATTGACGGAAGTAGTCGCGGACAGCTAACCCGTCTGGCAAATGAGTTGCAATTGTAAGAGGAATAAAAGATGCAACTAAATTCTACTGAAATTAGTGAATTGATTAAAAAACGTATTGCTCAATTTGATGTGGTCAGCGAAGCTCGTAATACAGGAACAATTGTCTCTGTTAGTGACGGTATTCTTCGTATTCACGGATTAAGTGATGTAATGCAAGGAGAAATGATTGCATTACCGGGTAATCGTTATGCAATGGCACTTAACTTAGAAAGAGATTCGGTTGGTGCAGTAGTGATGGGGCCTTATGCCGATTTGGCTGAAGGGATGGAAGTTCAATGTACCGGAAGAATTCTTGAAGTACCTGTTGGACGCGGATTATTAGGACGTGTAGTAAATACGTTAGGTCAACCGATTGACGGAAAGGGCGAAATTGAAAATGACGGTTTTTCTCCTGTTGAAGTTATCGCTCCCGGAGTAATTGATCGTAAATCCGTTGATCAACCGGTACAAACCGGTTACAAAGCGGTTGACTCAATGGTGCCTATCGGTCGAGGACAACGTGAGTTAATTATCGGCGACCGTCAAACTGGTAAAACGGCATTAGCGATTGATGCTATTATTAACCAACGTGATTCGGGTATTAAATGTATTTATGTTGCAATAGGTCAAAAAGCCTCTACTATTGCAAATGTAGTGCGTAAATTGGAAGAACACGGTGCTTTAGCAAATACTATTGTTGTTGCTGCATCGGCTTCAGAATCTGCAGCATTACAATATCTTGCACCTTATGCGGGTTGTGCGATGGGAGAATATTTCCGTGATCGTGGCGAAGATGCGTTAATTGTGTATGACGATTTATCGAAACAAGCCGTTGCTTATCGTCAAATTTCGTTATTATTACGCCGTCCACCGGGTCGTGAGGCTTATCCGGGAGATGTATTCTACTTACACTCACGCTTACTTGAACGTGCAGCCCGAGTAAATGAAGAATATGTTGAAAAATTCACCGAAGGTAAAGTAACCGGAAAAACAGGTTCTTTAACTGCGCTGCCGATTATTGAAACTCAAGCGGGGGATGTTTCTGCATTCGTTCCAACCAACGTTATTTCAATTACTGACGGTCAAATTTTCTTAGAATCCAATTTATTTAACTCAGGTATTCGCCCTGCGGTAAACCCGGGTATTTCTGTTTCTCGTGTTGGTGGTGCGGCGCAAACTAAAGTGGTGAAAAAATTAGCCGGGGGGATTCGTACCGCACTTGCACAATATCGTGAATTGGCTGCGTTTGCTCAATTTGCTTCTGATCTTGATGATGCTACCCGTAAGCAGCTTACCCACGGGGAAAAAGTGACAGAATTATTGAAACAGAAACAATATGCACCGTTAAGTGTTGCGGAACAAGCTATTTTACTTTTCGCTGTTGAATTTGGTTATCTTGAGGATGTGGAATTGCAAAAAATTGCAAGTTTTGAAACCGCACTTTTAGATTATGCTCACCGTAACCATAACGAGTTTATGGCTGATTTAACTAAAACGGGTAATTATAATGATGAAATTAAAGACACATTAAAATCCATTTTAGATAATTTTAAAGCCAATAGTGCATGGTAATTAGGTCAATGGAGAAATAAGATGGCAGGTGCAAAAGAGATAAAAACCAAAATTGCCAGTGTACAGAGTACACAAAAAATTACTAAGGCAATGGAAATGGTTGCTACCTCGAAAATGCGTAAAACGCAGGATCGTATGGCAGCTTCTCGCCCGTATTCTGAGACAATACGTAATGTTATCAGCCACGTATCTAAAGCAAATATTGATTACAAACATCCATTTTTAGTTGAACGTGAAATAAAAAAAGTGGGCGTATTGGTTATTTCTACTGACCGTGGAATGTGTGGTGGTCTAAATATTAATTTATTTAAAAATGTGATTGCTGAAATAAAGCAATGGAAAAATTCGGGTGTTCAGGTTGAGCTGGGATTAATAGGCTCCAAAGGTATCGCATTTTTCCGTTCTTTAGGTTTAAGCGTCAAAAGCCAGCATTCCGGATTGGGAGATAATCCTACAATGGAAGAATTAATCGGTGTAGCGTCAGCAATGTTTGAGGCATATAAAAGCGGAAAAATTGATGCTATTTATATTGCTTATAATAAATTTGTCAATACGATGTCGCAAACACCTATATTTCAACAGCTTGTACCATTGCCGGAATTAGAAACCGATCATTTGGAAGAAAGAGCAAATACTTGGGATTATATTTATGAACCGAATCCAAAAGTGTTATTGGATTGTTTACTGACACGTTATTTAGAATCTCAAGTATATCAATCCGTAGTAGATAATCTTGCTTCAGAACAAGCAGCGCGTATGGTTGCAATGAAAGCGGCAACCGATAATGCTGGTAATTTAATCAATGACTTGCAGTTAGTGTATAACAAAGCTCGTCAGGCAAGTATTACGAATGAATTAAATGAAATCGTTGCGGGTGCCGCAGCAATTTAACAAAAAAATTAGAGGAACGGTAATGGCAGCAGGAAAAATAGTACAAATCATCGGTGCGGTGATTGATGTTGAATTCCCACAAAATGCAGTACCAAAAGTTTATGATGCATTAAAAGTTGAATCGGGTTTAACCCTTGAAG
The DNA here is from genome assembly GCF_001999335.1 of Rodentibacter sp. Ppn85. Classification (GTDB taxonomy): domain Bacteria; phylum Pseudomonadota; class Gammaproteobacteria; order Enterobacterales; family Pasteurellaceae; genus Rodentibacter. Next base: position 18,412 of record NZ_MLHS01000020.1, read on the forward strand.
TTCAGCAACAACTCGGCGGTGGTGTTGTTCGTTGTATCGCACTTGGTACATCGGACGGTTTAAAACGCGGATTAGCGGTAGAAAATACAGGTAATCCTATTCAAGTACCGGTAGGAACAAAAACCTTAGGACGCATTATGAACGTTTTAGGTGAACCTATTGATGAACGCGGTGAAATCGGTGCTGAAGAAGCTTGGTCTATCCATCGTGCGGCACCAAGTTATGAAGAACAATCCAACAGTACGGAGTTATTGGAAACCGGTATCAAGGTTATCGACTTAATTTGCCCGTTTGCTAAAGGTGGTAAAGTTGGTTTATTTGGTGGCGCCGGTGTAGGTAAAACCGTTAATATGATGGAATTAATCCGTAATATTGCGATTGAGCACTCCGGTTATTCTGTTTTTGCCGGTGTGGGCGAGCGTACTCGTGAAGGGAATGACTTCTATCACGAAATGACAGAATCTAATGTATTGGATAAAGTATCGTTGGTTTACGGTCAAATGAATGAACCACCGGGTAACCGTCTACGTGTTGCTTTAACCGGTTTGACAATGGCGGAAAAATTCCGTGATGAAGGTCGTGATGTATTATTCTTTGTTGATAATATTTATCGTTATACCCTTGCAGGTACCGAAGTTTCTGCTCTTTTAGGTCGTATGCCTTCAGCTGTAGGTTACCAACCGACCCTTGCAGAAGAAATGGGGGTATTACAAGAGCGTATTACCTCAACTAAAACAGGATCGATTACTTCCGTACAGGCGGTTTATGTTCCTGCCGATGACTTAACCGACCCTTCCCCTGCGACAACCTTTGCTCACTTGGATTCTACGGTAGTATTAAGTCGTCAAATCGCCTCTTTAGGGATCTACCCAGCGGTTGATCCGCTAGATTCCACTTCACGCCAACTAGATCCTTTAGTGGTTGGGCAAGAGCATTATGATGTGGCACGCGGTGTACAAGGTATCTTACAGCGTTATAAAGAATTAAAAGATATTATCGCTATCCTTGGTATGGATGAACTTTCCGAAGATGACAAATTGGTTGTGGCTAGAGCACGTAAAATTGAGCGATTCTTATCGCAACCGTTCTTCGTTGCCGAAGTATTTACCGGTTCTCCGGGTAAATATGTATCATTAAAAGATACGATTCGTGGTTTCAAAGGTATTTTAAACGGTGAATACGACCATATTCCTGAACAAGCGTTCTATATGGTAGGTTCAATCGAAGAAGTGCTAGAAAAAGCCAAAAATATGTAATCGCTTCAAGTAATTGAAGGAGAACAAAATGGCGACATTTGATTTAATTATAGTCAGTGCGGAACATAAAATTTTTGAAGGTAAAGTAAAGCAAATTCTGGCTACAGGGACAGAAGGGGAATTAGGTATTTTGCCGAATCATATTCCTTTACTGACGGCGATAAAACCGGGAATTGTAAAATTAACCTTAGAGAATGATAGTGAAGATGTTATTTATGTCTCTGGCGGTTTTTTAGAAGTTCAACCGAGCTTAGTAACCGTTCTCGCTGATGTAGCGATTCGCGGATCCGAGTTAGATTCCGAACGAATCCTAGAAGCTAAGCGTAAAGCCGAAGAAAACATTGTGGCACACTCGGCTGATGTGGATCATGAATTGTTGGTTGCGAAACTCTCTAAAGAGTTAGCAAAACTTCGAGCTTATGAACTAACAGAAAAGCTTGTGAAATCAAAAAGATAATAAAAAAGTGCGGTTGATTTTAACCGCACTTTTTGTTTATGGAGTATCATTTATTAAAAACGATTAAATTTCGTCTATTTTTATGGTATTTTACCGACCGTTTCACAGTTAATTTTGGTGAATTATGGAAAAGATCATTATTGATGAAAATCAGTTTCAGCGCACCATTTCTCGTATTTCCCACGAAATTATTGAAAAACACTCAAGTTTAGATAATATCGTGATCGTTGGTATTAAACGTCGTGGTGCGGAGATTGCTGCTCTAATTAAACGTAAAATTGCAGATTTAGTTAAGATAGAACTTCCTTCAATGGAATTGGATATTACCTTCTATCGTGATGATTTACAGCATGTTGAATCTGAAAATTTAATGCCGGTGTATAGTGGAGCATCACAATATCTGAATGTAAAAGATAAAGAAGTCATTTTAATTGATGACGTATTATTTACCGGTCGTACGATTCGCGCTGCGATGGATGCATTGACTGACTTTGGTCGTGCGGCAAAAATAGAATTGGTTATTTTTGTTGATCGTGGGCATCGAGAACTACCTATTAGGGCAGATTACGTAGGTAAAAATGTGCCGACTAATCGGGAAGAAAAGGTACAAGTTCGAACTGAAAAATATGATGGTTGTTACGAAGTAGCGTTATTATCAAAATAATACCAATCTATTGTGAACCTTGTTTAAAATTGATACTCTAACCAGCGTCGTCGGCTTATTTTGAAGAAAAATAAATATGAAAAAAACAGTATTAAAATCTCTTTTTATTGTCATGTTAGGTGCACTTTCATTTTCCTCTGTTTATGCAGAAGAGCGAGTTGTGGCAACAGTAGATGGCGTTCCTGTTCTAGAAAGTCAGGTGCGTGCGGCAATGGGGAAAAAAGGTAATTACCAAGCAGCATTAGATAAAGTCATAGATGATATTTTGGTACAAAAAGCTATTCAAGAATCCGGTGTAAAAATAAACCCTCGTGAAATTGATCGCATTGTAGATAATATTGCTGAACGAAATGGTTTAACCTATGGGCAATTTTTAGATGCATTGGATTATCAAGGCATTTCTCTGAAAGCTTTTCGTCAGCAAATTGCGAATCAAATGATGATGTCCGGCGTGCGTGATCACGCAATTAGTAACAGCGTACAAGTAACCCGTGAAGAAGTGAATGAATTAGGCAAAAAAATGTTAAAAGATGCAAGAGCTAATGGCTCTGAGCAAAAAGTAACAGGTAAAGAATACGAAGTTCGTCATATCCTTTTAAAACTTAATCCAATGTTGAATGATGCACAGGCAAAAGAGGAACTTCAAAAAATTCGTGCGGATATCATTTCCGGCAAAACAACTTTCGCCGATGCCGCACTAAAATATTCTAAAGATTATTTATCCGGGGCTAATGGTGGAAGTTTGGGTTATGCCTTTCCCGAAACCTATGTAGGGCCTTTTGCTAAAGCTGTACAAACGGCTAAACAAGGTAGCATTTCCGCACCTTTTAAATCAGAATTTGGCTGGCATATTTTAGAAGTTACCGGTACACGTGATGCTGATAAAACCGAAGAGGCGTACCGTCAAAAAGCTTACGAACAAATTGTAAACAGCCAGTTAAAATATGCGACGAAAGATTGGGTAAAAGTCCTGCGTAAAACTGCCAATATTCAATATTTTAACCAATAAGTTTGCATTTTGTATGAGAGGGGCGTTTTGCCCCTTTTATTGTTTTTGTTCCATTGTTTTGATTCTATGAAAAAATTTTTTACTAGCTTATTTATTCTTCTTTTGATTATTATTGCCGGTGGTTTTTGGACTTATAAGAAATTAAACGATTTTCAACAAGAAACAGTAAATGTGAGAGCCGATCAACTTTTAACTGTTAAACGTGGTACGACAGGGCAAAAATTAGCTACGCTTTTTGAGCAGGAAAAATTAGTGAAGAATGCAGTTTTTCTTCCTTACTTGTTGAAATTAAAGCCCGAACTAAACAAAATCAAAGCCGGAACTTACTCTTTAAGCGGTATCAAAACTATACAAGATCTATTAATTCTGCTGAATTCCGGAAAAGAAGCTCAATTTAACGTACAATTCATCGAAGGAAAAACTTTTAAAGAGTGGCGAAAAAACCTCGAAAAAGCACCGCACTTAAAGCAAACTTTAAAAGGTAAAAGCAATCAAGAAATTTTCGATTTACTTGAAATTCCGAATTTTGTAAAAAATATTCACGAATATAAAAATCTTGATGGTTGGTTATGTCCCGATACCTACAGTTACACGCCAAACTCAACGGATTTAGAATTGCTCCAACGTTCGGCGGAACGTTTAAAAAAAATCTTAGATAAAGCTTGGAATGAACGCGATGAAAATCTTCCATTAGCAAACCCTCATGAGATGTTAGTGTTAGCTTCTATCGTAGAAAAAGAAACCAGTATTGCGGAAGAACGTGCTAAGGTGGCTTCTGTATTTATTAATCGCCTCAATACAAAAATGAAATTGCAAACGGATCCCACGGTAATTTACGGTATGGGTGAAAATTATCAGGGAAATATCCGTAAAAAAGATTTAGAAACACCTACGGAATATAATACTTATGTGATTGACGGATTGCCGCCAACCCCAATTGCAATGGTGAGCGAAAGCGCTTTACAGGCGGTAGCGCATCCTGAAAAAACCGATTTTTACTATTTTGTCGCAGATGGAAGTGGTGGCCATAAATTCAGTCGTAATTTAAATGAGCATAATAAAGCGGTTCAGCAATATTTACGTTGGTATCGTAGCCAGAAAAATGGAAAATAATATGAGTGGGAAATTTATTGTTATTGAAGGGTTGGAAGGCGCAGGAAAAAGCACGGCACATCAGTCAGTAGTAAAGATATTGAATGAATTAGGCATTCATAATGTAGTATTTACCCGTGAACCGGGTGGTACGCCTTTAGCTGAAAAATTACGTCAACTTATCAAACATGAAACGGAAGAACCGGTTACAGACAAAGCCGAATTACTGATGCTTTATGCCGCTCGGATTCAATTAGTGGAAAATGTAATTAAACCGGCCCTTGCCGAAGGAAAATGGGTTGTAGGGGATCGTCACGATATGTCATCACAGGCCTATCAAGGTGGTGGACGTCGGTTAGATCCTCATTTTATGAAAATCTTAAAAGAGGCGGTTTTAGGTAATTTTGAACCGGATCTTACTATTTATCTAGATATTGATCCCGTATTGGGTTTGGCTCGAGCCCGTGGACGTGGCGAATTGGATCGTATTGAACAAATGAATCTTGATTTTTTCCATCGCACTCGTACCCGTTATTTGGAATTGGTGAAAGATAATCCGAAAGCGGTTATCATCAATGCGGCGCAAGATATTGAACAAGTACAGGCCAATATTACAAATGCGGTGAAAAATTGGTGGAAACATAACGAAAAATGACCGCTCTTTATCCTTGGCTTGCGCCTACCTATATAAAAATTGCCCAAACTTTTTCCGAAGGTTTAGGACATCATGCGATACTTATTAAAGCCGATCAGGGGCTGGGCGTAGAACATCTCTTTGATATGCTTTCTCGTCGCATTATGTGTATGAATCCGAAAGATAATGAACCTTGCGGACAATGCCATGCTTGTCATTTAATGCAAGCGAACAGCCATCCGGATTATCATGAACTGTATTCTGTCGATGGGAAAAATATTGGCGTTGATCAAGTGCGTGAAATTAACGAAATTGTCGTCCAACATGCCCAACAAAATGGCAATAAAATCGTCTATGTGCAAGGGGCTGAATGCTTAACGGAAGCTGCCGCTAATGCTTTGCTTAAAACGTTGGAAGAACCCCGTCCGAACACCTATTTTTTGTTATTGGTAGATAGTTCTGTTAGTTTGTTAGCGACAATTTACAGCCGTTGTCAAGTATGGAATCTGCCTATACCGAACGAACAAATGGCGAAGGATTGGTTACAAAATCAAATAGCGGCGAAAACAAATGAAATATTAACCGCACTTGCCATGAATTTAGGCCGTCCTTTACTTGCATTGGAAACTTTGCAGCAAGGCTTAATTGAGCAACGAAAAAATTTTCTTCGTCAGTTTTGGCTTTTTTACCGTCGTCGTTCTCCTCTGGAGATTCTTCCATTATTTGACAAGGAACGTTATATTCAACAATTGGATTGGATTTTAGCCTTTCTTTCCGACAGCTTAAAGTACAAACTTGAAATAGTCGGCCATTGCCAAACGATGGATTTAGCCAGAGGAATCGAACAATTTAGTGATGAACAAACTGTTTTGGATTTATTGCAATCAATCCGGATTATGCAAAAAGTGCGGTCGGATTTACTTTCAATTAACGGTGTGAACGTAGAATTAATATTGTTAGACGGATTGACTAAACTTATCACGAATGTCTTTGAAACGTGATAGAGGGTGTATTCCTCACTAAAAATAAAAAATAAAGGAAAAATAATTTATGTTTATCGTTGATTCCCACTGCCATTTAGATGCACTGGATTATGAAAATTTACACAAAAATATTGCCGATGTAGTGGAAAAAGCACAAAAACAGGATGTGAAACATATACTCGCCATTGGGGTAACATTAAGCCGATTTGAAAAGGCTTATGACTTATTAAACCCATTTGAAAATATTTCACTGGCGTGTGGCGTGCACCCGTTAGATTTTGAAGAAGAACCCTACGATGCAGGACGTTTATTTCGCTTAGCGCAAGATAAAAAAGTCATTGCCATTGGTGAAATCGGACTGGATTATTATTACAGTGCGGATAGTAAAATGGCACAGCAAGATATTTTTGCCAGCCAAATTGACATCGCAAACCAACTTAATAAGCCCGTGATTATTCACACCCGTTCAGCCGGTGATGACACAATTTCTATGCTCCGTAAACATCAGGCAGAAAAGTGCGGCGGTGTAATTCATTGTTTTACCGAAACTTTGGATTTTGCGAAAAAAGCATTAGATTTGGGTTTTTATATTTCTTGTTCCGGTATTATTACTTTTAAAAATGCGGAAGCTATTCGTGAAGCGATTCGTTATGTGCCAACGGATCGTTTGTTGGTGGAAACGGATTCGCCTTATCTTGCGCCCGTGCCATATCGTGGGAAAGAAAATCAACCTGCCTATACTCGCGAAGTATGTGAGTACGTGGCTACATTAAAAGGAGTTTCTCTAGAAGAATTCGCCCAAATTACAACACAAAATTTCGAACGTTTATTTAAAATTGATGTACAATAAATGCTCAATATGAAAGAGAGAAAAGGTTATGCGTAAATTTTTCAAATATTTTTTATTTTTAGTGGTGTTTACGTTCCACGGTTTTATGTTTTCCGTGGTGAATTATGTATTTCCTCATTACGATGTGACTCGGGTAACGGGGGTAGAAGTAAAACGCGTTGATAAAGACGGACCGATTACCAAATCCAATCCGGCAGACGGCCCGACGCGTGATGTATACTATATTAATACACAGAATGATGACGGTAAAATTATGGTTTACCGTAACGAAGATACCCGTTGGGGTTTTCCTTTCTATTTTAAATTCGGTTCGGCCAATTTACAGGCCGAAGCCCAAGCTATGGGAAATGAAAATAAACTGGTTCAAATCAAATATTACGGTTGGCGTTTAACCATGTTTGATGAGTTTCGTAATGCTGTTTCCGTGAAAGAAATCAGTGGTGATGTTACACCAAATTATCCTATTTTATCTTGGATATTTTATGCTTTCTTGTTAGTGACATTATTTCTTTCCATTCAATTTATCCGTGGCTGGTTTGACAGCGAAAATTAGGTTTTCATTTCCTTGAAAGTGCGGTGGTTTTGACCGCACTTTTTATCAAAATTATCAAATCGATTTATTCAGTTAACGAGAGAACTATGAGTTTATTTGCAGCGATTTTAGTCATAATCGTGTTAATTATTATCAGTGCCATTGTTTCATCAGCGGAAATTTCTCTTGCCGGAGCCCGCCGCATTAAATTGCAAAATATGGCAAATGAAGGCAATCTTAAAGCCGAACAGGTATTGAAACTACAAGAGCAGCCCGGACGTTTTATCACCGTCGTGCAAATTGGCTTAAATATGGTTGCAGTATTAGGGGGGATGATTGGTGAGGCGAACCTTAGTATTCATTTACAACAGTTTTTAAACGGACATATTCGGGATACTTGGGTTGAACCCGCTTCATCTTGGATGGCCTTTTTGCTTGTTACCTGCTCTTTCATTCTTTTAGCTGATTTAATGCCTAAACGCCTTGCCTTGATTAACCCGGAAGCGGTTGCATTGCGTACGGTCGGCATTATGCAGGTGTTTATTTTCTTATTAAAACCTATCGTCTGGGTGTTTGATGGGATGTCAAATTTACTTTTCAAAATTTTTGGCATCTCAACGTTGCGTGATGACAATATGACACCGGAAGATATTGTGGCGGTAGTTGAGGCGGGCGCTGAAGCCGGCTTACTAAAAACCCAACAGCATTATCTGATTGAAAATATTTTTGATATGCAAGAACGCACGGTCACTTCCACTATGACGACACGTGAAAATATCGTGTATTTAGACCGCACTTTTAGCCGTCAAGAAGTGGTGGATACCCTTTCCCGCGATTCTCATTCCAAAATTGTTATTTGTGACAATAGTTTGGACAGAATTTTAGGCTATGTGGAATCCCATACTTTGTTGACCATGTATTTGCAAAATGCGAACGTGTCATTGACTGATCCTAAATTATTACGCAAAGCCTTATTTGTGCCGGATACTCTCTCGCTTTATGAAGTATTGGAATTATTCAAATCAACCGGTGAAGATTTTGCCATTATCGTCAATGAGTATGCGTTGGTGGTGGGCATTGTAACGCTTAATGATGTCATGAGTATCGTAATGGGGGAATTGGTGTCCAATGAGGAAGAGCAAATTGTTAGTCGAGATGAAAATTCTTGGCTGATTGACGGTGCAACACCTCTTGAAGATGTGATGCGGGTATTGGATATAGAATCTTTCCCTGATGAAGAAAATTATGAAACAATCAGTGGTTTTATGATGTATATGTTACGCAAAATCCCGAAAAAGACTGATTTTGTCATTTATGGCAAGTATAAGTTTGAAGTGATTGATACGGAAAATTTTAAAATCGATCAAATTTTAGTGTCACTGGTTAAAGAGAGCGAGTAGCCCCGCTTTCTTGCTTAATCCCCCGCAGTCAGTATAATGGCGGCGATTTATTTTTAAGTTGAAATAGGAATAATCATTATGTTAAAAAAAATCTCTATATTATTGTTTTCCATTAGTTTAGCAGCTTGTTCCTCAATGACGTCTTATATTCCTTTTATGGATAGTGACAAAAAAGTGATTAATTTGGATGAAGACAAGATTGATCAAAAATCTTATGCTGCGGCTTATGAGGCAACAGTGGCGACATATAAAGGTCGTGTAAATGAAGATTTCTATGTAGACAATTTTGCCAGTGGTGCTAATGACTGGTATTTAGGGCGTATTTTAGTGCCGATTAAGCAAATCCAAGACAAACTTTACAGTGGCGGGCATGATTCCGATGTTTATGCTTATTATAGCGGTGTCTTGCACGCCGAAGCCTTACAAAATAATTTCAATCGTTTAAGCCAAGCTTGCTGGAATAAATTAGATTCACCAAGTATTACTCAGGGAATTTATGACGCAATGCGTGATTTGAAGAAAGGTAAAGCGCGTGGCGAAAATGATGAATACATCGCAAAGGGCAGCGATGAATTGTTAAGAATTTGTACATCTAAATAATAAATAAAACTGTTGCTAGGGTAATGCTATCAACAGTTTTTCTTTTTCTAAATCTTAGACTAAGGAGTAAGAATGTTAGAACTTTCGGAAAGCAACATTCATTTAAATGCCATTGCAGAAACCAAACAACAAACCATTGAGATGGTGGCGAATGCATTGGAAAATGCTGGCAATGTAGAACAGGGATATCTACAAGCAATGTTAGCGCGTGAGCAGCAAACTTCCACTTTTTTAGGAAACGGTATTGCGATTCCTCACGGCACATTGGAAACACGCGATATGGTGAAAAAAACCGGCGTGCAAGTCTTTCAATTTCCTCAAGGGATAGAATGGGGGGAAGGCAATATTGCCTACGTTGTGATTGGTATTGCCGCACGTTCCGATGAACACTTGGCGTTATTACGCCAATTAACCCATGTACTTGGTGATGAAGAGGTTGCAGCAAAATTAGCCACATTAACGGATGTCGTACAGTTCCGTGCCGTTTTAATGGGTGAAACAAGCGAGAATTTTACGATTCCCGAAGAAAATATTCGCTTAGATATTGAGACGCAAAGTTTACTCACTTTGGTGGCAATGAATGCCGGTCAACTACAAGCGCAAAGTGCGGTAGAAAATAGCTTTGTTTCTGAAGTGATTGGCAATGCCGCTTTACCTTTAGGTAAAGGCTTATGGGTCACTGATGCGGTTTCCGGCAATGTGAAAAATGCCTTGGCATTTAGCCGGGCAAAAACGATTTTTAACCATAATGGAAAACCGGTGAAAGGCGTTATTACCGTTTCTGTCGTCAATGAGGCTATTAATCAGGTATTAACCCGTTTGTTAGAGGAAAATGTACAAACCGCTTTATTAGAAGGAAATTCTTCCAGTATTTTGACTGCACTTTTAGGCGGAAATGCAGCGCTTTCCACTTCAACGCAAGCACAAAATACAGAAGTTGCTAATGCGGTAATGGGGATATTTACTATTCGCAACGAACATGGTTTACACGCTCGTCCAAGTGCCGTATTAGTCAATGAAGTGAAAAAATTTGCGGCAAAAATCACCGTGCAAAATATTACTCGCGGTAGCGAACCGGTGAGCGCAAAAAGCCTGATGAAAATTGTTGCACTTGGTGTGACACAAGGTCATCGTTTGCGTTTTGTGGCGGAAGGTGACGATGCCAAACAAGCGATTGAATCTCTTGGTAAAGTGATTGCCGAAGGACTGGGTGAAAATGTTTCAGCGGTACCGCCGGCAGAACCGGATGTTATCGAGATTGTAGGCCAACAAACCTCCACACCGACTGTAACGGAAGATAAGGATTTACCTTCCGATGCCATTGAAGCGGTATTTGTTATCCACAATGAACATGGTTTACATGCTCGCCCAAGTGCCGTATTAGTTAATGAAGTGAAAAAATACAACGCTTCCGTTGCCGTACAAAATTTGGATCGCGATTCCCAGTTGGTCAGCGCAAAAAGTTTAATGAAAATTGTTGCATTGGGCGTAGTGAAAGGCTCCCGTTTACGCTTTGTGGCAACCGGCGAACAGGCAAAAGAAGCCATCGAGGGTATTCGTCTTGCTATTGAATCCGGTCTTGGCGAAGGAAAAGGGGAATAACGATGGCAAAAGTTGCAACCATTACATTAAATACCGCCTACGATTTAGTCGGTCGTTTGCCACGCATTGAATTGGGTGAAGTCAATACAGTGGAAACACTAGGGCTTTTTCCTGCCGGTAAAGGTATTAATGTAGCAAATGTGTTGAATGATTTGGGGGTAGAAGTTGCCGTTGGCGGATTTTTAGGGGAAGACAACGCCGGTGATTTTGAACAAATGTTCAAAAAGAAAAACTTGGAAGATAAATTTCACCGCGTTACCGGTAAAACCCGTATTAATGTAAAAATTACGGAAACCGAAGCCGATGTAACGGATTTAAATTTTCTTGGTTATGAAATCAGCCCGCAATCTTGGCAGCAATTTGCCGCAGATACTTTGGCTTATTGCCTTGATTATGACATCGTGGCGGTATGCGGTAGTTTACCGAGAGGGGTTACGCCGGAATTATTTGCCGATTGGTTAAACCAACTCCATCAATCCGGTGTAAAAGTGGTATTAGATAGTAGCAATGCGGCACTGACTGCCGGTTTGAAAGCTCACCCTTGGTTGGTAAAACCGAATCATCGTGAATTAGAGGCTTGGATTGGCCATTCACTTAATACTGAGGAAGAAATTATTAGTGCCGCACAGCAATTAAGCAATCAAGGCATTGAAAATGTCATCATTTCTATGGGGGCGGAAGGTTCATTGTGGATCAATCATGAAGGCATTATAAAAGCCCAACCGCCAAAATGTGAAAATGTGGTAAGCACCGTAGGCGCAGGAGATTCAATGGTCGCCGGCTTAATTTATGGCTTTGCGCAAGGATTCGCTAAAGCAGAAACCCTTGCATTTGCTAGTGCGGTTTCCGCTTTTGCGGTATCACAAAGTAATGTGGGCGTAAGTGATCCAGCCTTATTGAAGCCGATTTTAAACCAAGTAAAAATTACTGTGATTGAAGGATAATAGAATGAAGTTATTTTTAACCCAATCAGATAATATAGGTAGCGCAAAAGCCTATTTATTGCGTGAGGTATTTCGTGCAGCGGCACAGAAAGCAGAAGATATATCGTTGGTAGAAAACCTTGCAGAGGCGGATATTGTTCTCATTGTGGGATCAAAATTGCCAAATAATTCTGCTTTGGTAGGCAAAAAAGTCTTACTTGTTAGCGAAGAAAGTGCAATGAATGCACCGGAAACAATCCTTACAAACGCACAAACTCAAGCGGTGGATTATGTTGCACCGGAAAGTGCGGTTAGTTTTAACGGTGTTTCCAAGGTAAAAAATATTGTTGCCGTTACCGCCTGTCCAACGGGCGTAGCGCATACTTTTATGTCCGCAGAGGCTATTGAAGCTTATGCGAAAAAACAAGGTTGGAAGGTAAAAGTGGAAACCCGAGGTCAGGTGGGCGCAGGCAATGAAATTACGCCGGAAGAAGTAGCTGCTGCCGATCTTGTTTTTGTGGCGGCAGATATTGATGTGCCGTTAGACAAATTTAAAGGCAAACCTATGTATCGTACTTCTACCGGTTTAGCGTTGAAGAAAACGGCACAAGAATTTGATAAAGCCTTTAAAGAAGCCAAGGTGTTTGAAGGTGTTAGCAGCAAAGCGGCAAACACCGAGGAAAACGGCGAGAAAAAAGGCGTTTACAAACATTTGATGACGGGTGTGTCGCATATGTTACCGTTGGTGGTAGCTGGTGGGTTGCTGATCGCTATTTCATTTATGTTTGGTATTGAAGCTTTTAAAGATGAAACTGTTTTTCACGGTTTACCAAAAGCTTTAATGGATATTGGCGGCGGTGCAGCATTCGCTTTAATGATTGCAGTATTTGCCGGTTATGTGGCATTTTCTATCGCCGACCGTCCGGGACTTGCTGTGGGGTTGATTGGCGGTATGCTTGCTAGTACTGCCGGAGCCGGGATTTTAGGCGGTATTGTTGCCGGTATTGTTGCCGGTTATGTGGTAAAAGGGCTTAATGCAGCCATTAAGTTGCCGGTGAGTTTAACTTCGCTGAAACCGATTTTAATTCTACCGCTCTTAGGTTCATTAATTGTCGGCTTGGCGATGATCTATGTTATCAATCCGCCTGTTTCACAAGTGATGAATGCTTTGACTGAATGGTTAAAATCCATGGGGGAAGTAAACGCAATCGTATTGGGAACGTTAATCGGTGCCATGATGTGTATTGATATGGGCGGGCCGGTAAATAAAGCGGCTTATACTTTCTCAGTGGGCATGATCGCCTCACAAGTTTATACCCCAATGGCTGCGGCGATGGCAGCAGGCATGGTACCGCCAATCGGTATGGCGATTGCAACTTGGATTGCTCGTAATAAATTTACAGCTAACCAACGGGATGCGGGGAAAGCCTCTTTTATATTAGGATTATGTTTTATTTCGGAAGGGGCATTGCCGTTTGTAGCGGCGGATCCGATTCGTGTGATTATCAGTTCTGTTGTCGGTGGGGCAACGGCCGGTGCGATTTCAATGGCTTCAGACATTACATTACAAGCGCCACATGGCGGTTTATTTGTGATTCCGTTTGTTTCCGAACCGGTTCGTTATTTAGCGGCAATTGCAGCCGGAGCTTTAGTTACCGGTGTAATTTATGCAGTAATTAAACCAAAAGCGACAACCGAATAATCAACCTAAAGTGCGGTTAGTTTTTCAGCTATTTTTAAAATGTTGAAAAATTTAACCGCTCTTTTATAAATAGGGGGCTGTATGGAAAAATATAATAAACTTCGCATTGAATGGGATTGTCGTCGGGGAATGTTGGAACTTGATAAAATTATTATGCCGTTCTACAAACATTATTTTGATCAACTCTCGGATGACCAAAAAGATATTTTTATTCGATTACTTGCCTCCACGGATTTACAGCTTTTCTCTTGGTTTTTTAACCGTGGCAAATCTGAGGATATTGAGTTACAAAATATGGTTGAATATATTCAAACCATACAAAAAATGCCCATCACCGGTTAAATTTATTTTTTAACCTTTGAACTTTTTTAATTCGCTTATGTCAGATACAGCAGGTGAGAGCTTGATGTCTTGAGTATTAAGGTGTGTTAGGCATAGCATTAGGAGAAATATGGCTGAACAGCTAACCGATCAAGCTTTGGTAGAAAGAGTACAACAAGGCGATAAAAAAGCCTTTAATTTATTAGTTTCGCGTTATCAAAATAAAATAGCCGGATTACTTACCCGCTACATTTCGCGTAATGATATTCCTGATGTTGTACAGGAATCTTTTATAAAAGCCTATCGTTCCATTGAATCTTTCCGGGGAGATAGTGCGTTCTACACTTGGCTATACAGAATTGCCGTTAATACGGCGAAAAATTACTTAACGGCACAGGGGCGTCGCCCTCCAAGCGAAGATATTTTAGCAGATGATGCCGAAAATTATGATGTGGGAACTCATCTTCGTGATGTGGATACCCCGGAAAATGAAATGCTATCCGACGAACTGGAAAAAATTGTATTTGATACGATTAATGGTATGCCGGAAGATTTAAAGAGCGCGATTACTCTTCGTGAATTAGAAGGATTAAGCTATGAAGATATCGCAGAAATTATGAACTGTCCCGTAGGCACTGTGCGTTCTCGAATTTTCCGTGCGCGTGAAATTATCGAAAACAAAATACAACCGCTTATGCAACGTTAATGAAGTCGGAGTTTAAAATGCAAAAAGAGTTACTTTCAGCCTATATGGATGGCGAGCAAGTGGATGCAGCATTCACAGAGGAATTGTGTAAAAACGAATCTTTACGCCAGTCTTGGGCAACGTATCATGTGGCTCGTGCAGTCATGCGTAAAGAAAGTGCGGTCATTTTAGGGGCTGATTTTACCGCAAAAATGGCCGATTTAATTGAACGTGAAGAAATCGAAAGAGTTGGAATCACTCAATCACAACCAACACCTGAAGAAACACAAGGTTTGCCGTTTATGCGCAAATTTAAGTCTTTTTTTGCGCCAATGGCACAAATTGCCGTAGCTGCCGGTGTATGTCTAGTGGCGGTGCTTGGCGTACAGTCGTTTAATGCAAAAAACGATGTAAATAATGCGCCAGACACCCCGGTTTTACAAACATTACCATTTAATAATGCGGTCCAAGAAGTCAGCTATAACGCCCCGACTAAAGATGTTGCAACAGCTGACCAAGTGGAACAAAAAAATCGGCGTATCGGGGCAATGTTACAAAACTATGAATTACAGCGTCGTATGCATGCCGATACATTCAATATCGGTACTAATCAAGCAAAATAATTATTAAATAAAAAAATAAATTCACCACCAATCTCTGCGATGGCATGGTGAATTTTTTTATGAATTGTAAAGAATTTATGAAAAAAAGCACCTTCAAATTAATCGCACTTTTGCTTATATCTTTATTTAGCTTTTGTGTTTCTGCAGAAGAACTTTCAGCAAAGAGAACGTTGGAAAAAATGGCGAATGCGGTGAATAATCTTAATTACGAAATTGCCTTTGTGCAAACATCGCCTTCTAATATGGATTCTTTCCGTTATCGACATATTAAACAGGATAACAAAACTTATGCACAGCTTGTCACATTGGACGGCGAGCAGCAGGAAATAATTCAGCGTGATAATTTAGTGAGCTATTTCCAATTGAATTCACGGGCTTTTACATTGAATAGCGGAAGTATTGTTGATGCTTTACCGGCGGTGATTCGTAGTAATTTTAATAAATTAGCGGAAAACTATGATTTTATCCCCTTAGGAAAAAGCCGCGTTGCCGGACGTTTTGTAGATATTGTCCGTATTGTGCCGAAAGATGATTTTCGCTACCAATATTTGGTTTTTGTCGATGAAGAAAACGGTTTATTGTTGCGTGGCGATATGCTTGACAGAGATGGTAAATTACTTGATCAGTTTCGTGTAGTCACCCTTTATATTGATGATCGCTTGAAAGGATTAACTGAATATTTAAATAAGGTTTCCATGCCACCGTTATTAAATGAAACACAAAATGCGGTTTCTTCGCTAAACTGGAAACCAAGCTGGTTGCCGAAAGGGTTTGAAAGTATTCGCCACAGTCAGGATTTATTTGACGGAGAAACGATTGACAGCACTTTATTTAGTGATGGATTGTTTACTTTCACGTTATATGTCACAAAGGCGGAAGGGCAACAGTTAAATCCCGATCAAGCGTGGAAACAAGGCGAATATACTCTGTATAGCGAGGTGGTCGGCGACAAAGAAATAACCTTTATTGGACAATTACCTATTGCTACTGCCAAGCGAATTGTGCATGAAGTGCGGTTTTCTGGTAACTAAAAGAAAAGTGCGGTTGATTTTAACCGCATTTTTTATATCTTATTTAAGTAATTAAATTTTTTGTAAAAAATCTTCAAACCCTTTAACTTTAAGGTAAACTAACGCAGTTAATTCTTATTTTTATAATACTTAGTGAATTAAAAATGAAAAAATATCTTCTTAAATTGACCGCACTTTTATTATGTTTTTCGACATTCTCCGTATTTGCGGAACAAACGGTAGATATTGAAATTCGCGGTATTCGGGGTGAACGTGCAATTCGCAATACCGAACTCAATGTTGAGCTGATCAATAAAGAAGAAATGGATGGTTCCGACCGTTATAAACAACTTGTTACGGAAGCTGTGGATAAAGGTTTGCGAGTATTTGGTTATTATGACTCTTCTGTCTCCTTTGAATTAAAAAAGCGTAAAAACGGACGTGATTTATTGATCGCTTATGTCAAACCGGGAGAGCCAAGCAGAATTGCGGGTACGGATGTTAAAATTGAGGGCGAAGCGGTGCAAGACAAGAGTTTTCAGGTATTACGTAAAAATTTGCCCAAAGAGGGAGAATTGGTTGAACATCAAAAATACGATGATTATAAAAGTAGTATTTCTACCCTTGCCCTTGCGCGTGGTTATTTAGATGGAAAATTTACCGTTTCCCGTTTAGAAATCAGCCCGGAAACCCATCAAGCTTGGTGGCGAATACTGTTTGACAGTGGTGTACGCTATCATTATGGCGAGATTAAATTTAGTCGTTCACAGATTCGTGACGATTATTTACAGAATATGTTAAAGATCCAGCGCGGTGATCCTTATTTATTAAACCAACTTTCCGGATTAACCAATGATTTTTCCTCTACCGGCTGGTTTGCTTCTGTTTTGTTACAACCGCATGTGGATGAACAAAATAAAGTGGTTAATTTAGAAGTATTGTTGAATCCGCGTAAAAAAAATGCCGTGGAACTTGGTGTAGGGTTCGCTACGGACACCGGGCCGCATTTACAAATCGGTTGGACAAAACCTTGGATTAATAATCGTGGGCATAGCTTTCGAACCAATCTTTATGTTTCTTCTCCGAAGCAAACCCTTGAGGCATCTTATAAAATTCCGCTGTTAAAAAATCCATTAAATTATTATTACGAATTTTCCGGCGGTTTGGAAAATGAGGATAAAAATGATACCAAAACCACGGCTATCACTTTGGCAGGGTTGCGTTATTGGAATAATAACGAAGGTTGGCAATATTTTGCTGGTGTGCGTGCCCGTTATGATAAATTTACTCAAGCGGATATTGATGATAAAACCCTTTTAGTTTATCCGACCGGCGGATTTAATCGCACCCGTTTACGTGGCGGAATATTTCCGACATGGGGTGATTCGCAGAAAATTACCGTTGATGTGGCCTACAAAGGACTACTTTCCGATGTGAGCTTTTATAAAGTGCAAGCCTCAACGGGTTGGATTCGT
The DNA here is from genome assembly GCF_001999335.1 of Rodentibacter sp. Ppn85. Classification (GTDB taxonomy): domain Bacteria; phylum Pseudomonadota; class Gammaproteobacteria; order Enterobacterales; family Pasteurellaceae; genus Rodentibacter. The sequence continues at coordinate 36,230 of NZ_MLHS01000020.1, forward strand.
ACTTATGCGGAAAATCACCGTATTATTACTCGTGCCGAAATAGGTTATTTACATACCAAAGATATTAATAAGATCCCGCCGACATTACGTTTTTTTGCCGGAGGGGATCGTAGCGTGAGGGGGTACGGTTATAAAAAAATCTCACCGAAAGATCATAAGAACAAACTTGTGGGTGGTTCCCGTTTGCTCGCCGGATCCTTTGAGTATCAATACCAAGTTTATCCTGCTTGGTGGGGAGCAACCTTTGTAGATACAGGGCTTGCGGCAAATAATTTTAGCAATGAAGCATTACGCTATGGTGTTGGTGTGGGCGTGCGTTGGGCATCGCCGGTGGGAGCAATCAAATTTGATATTGCAACGCCGATTCGCGACAAAGACAACAGTAAAAATATTCAATTCTATATCGGCTTAGGTACAGAAATTTAGGTTAAATTATGTTGGAACAAGAAATAAAACAAACGGAAGGAACGCCGCCTAAAACGATGTCAAAAAAGAAAAAATGTTGTTTACGTAAAGCTATTTGTTTAGGAAGTGCGGTCGTTTTTGCACCTGTTTTTGCCCTTGTGGGAATGCTTTCTTTTGATGCTGGGCAACGGAGCCTTATTCAACTGGCGGATAAACTGCTTGATGATCTTTCAATCGAACATATTGAAGGGGGGCTTCAACAAGGTTTAATTTTGCAAAATGTGCGTTATCAAACGGCTGGTATTGATAACCAAATTCCCCAAGCTCGCCTACAACTCGACTTTAGTTGCTTACTTTCTCGCAAAATTTGTGTAGAAGATATTTCTGTCAAATCCCCTAATATTTTAATCGACACATCAAAATTACCGCCCTCAGCCCCTCGGCAGACTGAAAATAGCAAGCTGGAAAAATTGAATTTACCGATCAGTCTTGATGTGAAAAATATAACGGTAGAAGCCCTTCGTTTTCAACTTGATCAAACCCATATTGCCCTTGATCGTTTTCAAAGTGCGGTCAGTTTAAATAATGAATCGGGTTTGACTTTAGCACCGACCGAACTTGATACGCTTAAGGTTAAAAGTATTCAATTCAATCAAACGGAAAAAACGGCTGAACCGAAAAATAACCTACCGGTGGATTGGGAGCGGATTGAGCAAAATCTGACACCGGCATTTTTAGGCAATTTAAATGAAGTCAATTTACCCTTTGATATTCATATTCCAAGCCTTGTGGCGAAAGATTGGCAGTATCTCTCTCAAAACGAACAATCGGAAGAATTGCAACGCATTACCCTGCCTTCCGTCATCCTACAGGCTGATGCCACAGGTCATAATGTTCAACTTAAGAAATTCGCCTTAGAAAGTTCGTTAGGCAATGTTAATTCACAGGGTTCATTACAACTTAATGGCGATTTTCCTGTGAATTTGACCCTAACTTCCGAATTGAAAGCTATTCAATCCAAAGGAAAAGAAATCCTGCCTAAAAGTGATGTGCAATTTTTACTTTCCGGATTATTGAAAAAAACGACCGCACTTTTTCTTAATACAAAAGGCATAGTAAATGCGGAATTAAAGGGTGAAGTAAAATTGGCTGAAGACAAAATGCCGTTGAATCTCAGCCTGAAAGTCTCTAACGGGCAATATGCTTTTGCAGAAGGATTGCCGCCACTTAAATTGAATGATGCGGCATTGAAATTGAGCGGTGATTTGCTGAATTATCATGCGGAACTTGAGGGTAAAATCGAAGGAATGGAACATATTCCACCTACCCGTTTAACCCTTGATGCCGAGGGCAAATTGTACGAGGTAAATATCAATCAACTAGATCTTGCCGCGCTTGGCGGCTCAGCGAAATTAAGCGGTTCGGTAAATTGGAAACAGGGCGTAAAATGGGACATGGATACGGATCTAAATAAAATGAATATCCGTCCTTACGTTCCCGCAATGCCGGCGGTGTTATCTGGTACATTAGCAACATCGGGTGCTATGGGGAGCGCTGGTTGGCACGTGGATATTCCTACGTTGGATGTAAACGGTACACTTTCTAACCGTCCGCTAAGTTTGAAAGGCAACCTGATCTTAAATGATAAAATATTATTCAATACCCCTAATCTCTTGTTAAATTATGGCGATAATCGGCTTCACGCTAAAGGTTCGTTAAGTGAGCAATCGGATTTAGTCTTGGAGATTAATGCGCCTAATTTACGAGGGGTGTATGGCGATTTGGCGGGGGCTGTGGTTGGGAAGGCCGCAATAAAAGGCAGGTTGAGTGAACCGAATGTGGCGATTGATCTCAATACGCAAAACCTCCACTGGCAAACCCTAAGTATTACCAATGCGGCAATTAAAGGCAATATTTCGAGTTCTCCGCTGCTGAAAGGAGATTTGACGGTGAAAGGCGGTAATATTCGCTATGGCGATGCGGTGGCAATGCGTTCAGTCGATTTAACGCTTTCCGGCGATGAAAAAAATCATAAATTAGTTTTAGCGTCTCAGGGTGAACCCGCTGCGGCGAATTTACAAATCTCCGGAAATTTTGACCGCACTTCGCAACAATGGCAAGGTAGTTTAAGCCAGGTAAAAGTTGATACGCCGATTGGCGAAGTAAAATCGAATCAGTCTATTCCCGTTACTTATAACAATAAAAAAGTCCAAGTCTCGGTCGGGGCGCATTGTTGGATAAATACGGATGTGGATTTGTGTTTTCCACAGCCCTTTACTGCCGGCGTAAATGGTGAAATTCCATTTAATGTAAAACGTATTAACTTGGATTTAGTGAATAAACTGACTAAACAAGATAACTTAAAGGGGCAGCTTCGCAGCGAGGGAAAAGTCGCATGGTTTGCTGATAAGCCGTTCGTTTTAAACGTTGCATTAAACGGTGATAACCTTGGTATTACGCAAAAGTTGGATTATCGCACTTTTAAATTAAATGTGCCTAAATTGTCACTCAATGCAGATATTCAAAATAATAATTTGACCTTAAAATCCGACATTAATGTACAAAATCAAGGCCGTATTCATACCACTTTAAAATTGAATGATTTAAGCGGGGCGCGTTATCTTGGCGGAACTCTCAATATTGAACGTTTGAATTTAGCATTGGTAAACCAGCTATTCAGTCATGGTGAAAACATTAACGGTGAAATTGTTTCAACATTGACTTTGGCGGGATATCTTGAAAAACCATTATTGAACGGTTATTTTGATGTTCGGAATCTGACCACCAAGCTGAAAATGTTACCCTTTGAGGTAACAAAAGGTGATATTGCCATTCGTTTTAACGGCACTAGCTCAACTCTGCAAGGTAATGTGCAAACGTCGGAAGGACGTTTAACAATGATGGGGCGTGCAAATTGGGCAAATTTAGCCAATTGGAATACGGAAGTGCGGGCGGAAACGGAGAATTTTAAGCTCGATCTGCCTTCTATGGGTAAATTCCGCCTTTCTACCAATGTAGTGGCAAGAGCTACGCCGAAATTATTGGAATTATCGGGAAATGTGAATATACCATGGGCGAGAATTAAAGTAGATGCTTTGCCGGATAATGCAGAACCGGTAAGCGAAGATGAAGTCATTTTAAACGGACCGTATAAGAGTAAAGAGGAATTAATTAACCGTGAATTTGCCTCAACCACCAAATCGGGTATGGAAATTCGTTCTGATCTGAAAATCAAAATCGGTAACGATGTACATTTTGATGCCTATGGTTTCAAATCCAATTTGGAAGGCTTGCTTTCTGTGAAACAAGAAAAAGGGCGGCTGGGATTGTTCGGTCAAATAGATTTGAAAAACGGACGTTACGCTTCTTTTGGACAAGATTTGCTTATTCGCAAAGGGCAAATTAATTTTGCGGGTTTACCTTCACAACCTATGTTAAATATTGAGGCAATCCGTAATCCGGAAGCCATGGAGGATAGTAATATTACCGCCGGTGTAAAAGTGGTGGGCGTTGCAACCAATCCGGAAGTTACGATATTTTCAAATCCCAGTAAACCGCAAGATCAGGCGCTTTCCTACTTATTAACCGGGCGTTCTTTGGAAGACAGCGGACAAGCAGGAAGCGGCGGCTCCGTGGGAGCCGCATTGCTTGGTATGGGATTAGCGAAGAGTGGTAAACTTGTGGGAGGTATTGGCGAAGCCTTTGGCATTCAAGATTTAAACTTGGGTACTGCCGGAGTGGGCGATAGCTCTAAAGTACAAGTAAGCGGTAATATCGGTAAACGTTTACAGGTAAAATATGGGGTAGGTTTATTTGATGGTTTAGCCGAAATTACCCTGCGTTATCGTTTACTGCCACAGCTTTATTTTCAATCTGTTTCCAGTACAAACCAAGTTTTCGATTTACTTTATCAATTTGAATTTTAGGAATCATTTTTATGAATAACAAAATACTGATAGAACAAGATACACTACCCTATTCCCGTGTTAATGTGCGGGAAATTGCTGCCATTGATCTCGGTTCAAACAGTTTTCATATGATTGTGGCACGCATTATGAACGGCTCGATTCAGGTGTTGTCACGTTTAAAACAAAAAGTGAAATTGGCTGAAGGGTTAGATGAAAACGGCGTGTTAAATCAAGAGGCGATTACCCGCGGTGTAGATTGTTTGGCGCTTTTTGCCGAACGTTTGCAAGGTTTTGCCTCGGAAGATGTGAGTGTAGTGGGCACTTACACGTTACGAAGAGCGATCAATAACGATGAATTTTTACGTCAGGCAGCAAAAGTATTTCCTTATCCGATAAATATTATCAGTGGACAAACCGAAGCTAAAACTATTTATGCCGGCGTGTGCCATACCCAGCCGGAAAGAGGCAGAAAATTAGTGATTGATATTGGCGGCGGTTCAACCGAAATGATCATTGGAGATGATTTTACCCCGATTGTGGTGGAAAGCCGTCATATGGGTTGTGTTAGTTTTGCTTCAAAATATTTCAAAAACGGCGAAATTTCCAAAGAAAATTTTGAAAAAGCTTATCAAAATGCAATGAATAAAATTGAAGATTTAGGCTGGGAATACCGCAATCTCGGTTGGCAATCCGTATTGGGTTCGTCCGGTACGATAAAAGCGGTACATCAAGTCATTGCAACTACCTTTGATCCAAACGGGATTATTACGAAAGCTCATTTAGCGGATTTAATCGAACAAACTTTACGTGCAAAACATTTTAATGAACTAAATATTGTTGGATTGAACCCGGAGCGAGTGGATGTATTTGTACCGGGATTGGCTATTTTAAATGCAATATTTGATGTGTTCCATATTGAGCAGATGCGTTATTCTGACGGCGCATTGCGTGAAGGGGTAATGTATAATCTTGAGAAAAATTTCCAAGTAGCGGATATTCGTGCGCGTACGGCGTGGGGATTAACGGAACAATTTGATATTGATACTGACCAAGCGCATCGCATAGCCGGTAGTGTAAATTTGTTGGCACATCAATATACCGGGTGGGTCAAGCCGGAACTTGTAGAAGAAATGAGGGATTTGTTGCTTTGGGCGGCACGCTTACATGAGGTCGGTATTGTGATTAATCATAAAAGTATGCAAAAACATTCCGCCTATATTCTGCAAAATATGAAATTACCGGGATTTGATCGTGAACAGCAGCGCTTACTTGTGTTGCTTGTTCGTCTGCATATCGGCATATTAAAAATGACGGATTTGGTGAAATTTTCCCGCTATGATGAACAGGATGTGCTGGCGTTAATACGATTGTTGCGCCTTGCCGTAATCTTAAATAAATCACGTCAAGCCACAGAAAAAACTCAAAAAATCACTCTCAAAACCAACCGCACTTTTAAAGATTGGATGTTGGGATTTGAGCAAGGTTACCTTGATCGCAACCCGTTGATTTGGAATGAGCTTAGACAAGAAAGTAACGGATTGAAAGAATTGGGATTAGGGTTGGTATTTAATTAATCGGAGATTGGAGCGTGGTAAATTTGTTCTTGCTCCAGTAGCAACGAATAAACATTTGCCAAAAAATAAGTTTGTTCTGCGTGAGGAATCTCAAAAGGTATGAAAGAAAGGAGATCCTCATGAATTGCCAAAACCTGAGGTAAAATAGTCGCACATTGAATTTCTTCAAATATTTCCCGGTAGAGTGGAGAAACACAGCCGCCGCGTTCTATACGGCCTAAGCTACAGGCGATATGGAATAACAACATATTGACTAATGCGGTGTTAACGTCCGCTTTCCAGTGGTTTTTGAGGCGATCACGCAGTTGGAGTACGATTTCAATAATCGGTTGATTAATTTGCCCGCGTAATTTCCAACGCTCAAGTTGATCAAGCAGTCGCATTTTTTCTCCCGTTCCACTAAAATCATCCTCATAATCTACCGCACTTTGTATAAAGAAAACAGTACAGAGATCACAAATCTGTAACAAATTCATAAATCTCATAAGGAATTAAGAAATAAAGATGATAGACAATGCACTTTTCGACCGTTATGAAGGGTTGATTTTTGATATGGATGGTACATTGATTGATACAATGCCGGTACATGCCCGAGCTTGGGGAATGGTAGGCGAACAATTCGGCTACGATTTTGACAGCCGAATTATGTATCAGCTAGGCGGAGCTACGGTGCGAACCATTGCTTCGGCGATTATGGAAAAAGCCGGTATGCCACAACGCCATCTTGATGAGGTGATTGAGGCGAAACGGGCGCTTTCCTATCGACTTATCCCCACTGAATCCAAATTGCTTCCCACCTTTGAAGTTGTTCGACACTATTATCGCAAAAAACCGATTTCGCTCGGTTCCGGTTCTCACCGCCATTTGATCGATATGTTAATGAATAAACTTGCCATTGCGCCTTATTTTAATGTTATTGTCAGTGCCGATGATGTAAAAGAACACAAACCGCATCCGGAAACGTTTTTACGTTGTGCGGAATTAACTGGCGTAAATCCGATAAATTGCATTGTATTTGAAGATGCGGATTTAGGCATCCAGGCGGGACTGAACGCAGGAATGGACGTATTTGATGTACGTTCTCATCAAATCATTAAGGCATAAATAATGACGGAATATGAAAAAATGATGGTGGGTTTGGCTCACTTGCCTATAAAATCCGAATTAACCGTGATGCGCCAACGTGCAAGGGAAATTTTGTTTGAGTTTAACTGCACTTCACCGAATGATGAGGAAACGCAAAATAACTTGATCAGAAAATTGTTTGCTCAAGCCGATGAAACTACGTCCATTAATGAACCTTTTCATTGTGATTATGGGGTAAATATTAAAGTCGGAAAAAATTTTTTTGCTAATTACCATTGTGTGATGTTAGATAACGGCGGAATTACCATTGGTGACGATGTGATATTCGCACCCAATGTTAGCCTTTATACGGTGGGACATACTTTAGATGCGGAATTGCGTAATATTGGCTGGGAACAGGCAAAGCCTATCACCATAGGCAATAGTGTTTGGGTTGGTGGTAATGTAGTAATTTTGCCGGGAGTAACTATCGGAGATAATGTCGTCATCGGCGCGGGCAGTGTCGTTAGTAAAGATCTGCCGAATAACGTGCTTGCCTTTGGCAACCCTTGCCGGATCGTGCGTGAAATTACCAAACAGGATCGTGAATATTATATTCGGACTTATCAGCCGGATGCCTAGTTATGGATTGGTTTTCCTTTAGTTTTTGGGCTGATTTTGGGCAGAATCACGCATTGTGGTTGATGTTCGTCAGTGCTTTTTTAAGTGCTACGGTATTGCCCGGTAATTCGGAAATCGTGTTTATGACATTGGTTATCCCTAAATTAACCTTCAATCCAATCTTAAGTACGGATGTCTTAGGGCTTATTTTTATTGCCACATTGGGAAATGCCTTGGGAAGTCTTACGACTTATGCGATTGGATGTTGGTTTCCTAAATTTGAAGGCAAAAATGACCGCACTTTATGGATAATAGAAAAACTTCAACGTTATGGTGCGGTGGCATTATTATTGAGCTGGTTACCTGTTGTGGGCGATTTATTTTGTGCTATTGCGGGCTGGTTGCGTCTAAACTTTGTAGCGAGCTGTTTATTTATTTTTTTTGGTAAATTGGCGCGTTATACGATGTTATTGTTTTTAAGTACTACGTTCTTATTATAAAATGCTAAAAAAATACCCTTCAGCAAGTGAAAGGCAAATAACCTAAGGAACCAATTTTATTAAACAACTGCAAGTTGCTTACTCTATAAGACTAAGGTTTTGCAGAAAAGTTCAAAGGGAATTGAGAAAATTGACAATTTCTTGAAGAAAATTTACAACTAAATGATTTATAGGAAAAGTTTATGCCGTTACTTGATAGTTTTAAAGTGGATCACACCAAAATGAATGCACCGGCCGTGCGTATTGCCAAAACAATGCAAACGCCAAAGGGCGATGACATCACAATTTTTGATTTACGTTTCTGTATTCCAAATAAGGAAATTCTGCCGCCAAAAGGAATACATACCCTTGAGCATTTGTTTGCCGGCTTTATGCGAGATCATTTGAATAGTGAGAGTGTGGAAATTATTGATATTTCGCCAATGGGTTGTCGTACCGGTTTTTATATGTCATTAATCGGTACACCGAGCGAGCAACAGGTGGTGCAGGCATGGTTGGCTGCGATGCAAGATATTTTAAACGTGAAAGATCAAGCGGCAATTCCGGAATTAAATATTTACCAATGCGGCACTTATACTGAACATTCTCTTGATGAAGCGCACGAGATTGCCAAAAATATCATTGCTCGAGGGGTTGGTGTGAATAAGAATTCCGATCTTACCCTTGACGAATCATTACTAAAATAAGGAGAGAATATGACAACCCTTGGCACTGCATTAAGCCCGAATGCAACTAAAGTGATGATGTTGGGATCCGGTGAATTAGGCAAAGAAGTCGTCATTGAATTACAGCGTTTAGGTGTGGAAGTGATCGCTGTAGATCGCTACGAAAATGCACCGGCACAGCAAGTGGCGCACCGTGCTTATACGATTTCTATGTTAGACGGTGATGCACTGAAAGCTTTAGTCGAAAAGGAAAAACCCGATTATATTGTGCCGGAGGTGGAGGCGATTGCCACGTCAACTTTAGTGGAATTGGAACAAGCCGGTTTTAATGTCCTCCCAACGGCAAAAGCTACGCAGCTCACTATGAATAGGGAAGGAATTCGCTGTTTGGCTTCCGAGGAATTAGGCTTACCTACTTCACCTTATCAATTTGTCGATAATTTTGCCGATTTTCAAAGTGCGGTGGAAAAAATTGGTATTCCTTGTGTGGTGAAACCGATTATGTCTTCTTCGGGTCATGGTCAAAGTATTCTGAAATCAAAAGACGATCTACAAAAAGCGTGGAACTATGCGCAAGAAGGGGGGCGTGCCGGAGCGGGGCGTGTCATTGTAGAAGGTTTTGTTAAATTTGATTATGAAATCACGTTGTTAACTGTTCGTCATATCAATGGAACGAGTTTTCTTGCACCAATCGGACATCGCCAAGAGCACGGTGATTATCGCGAATCTTGGCAACCGCAGGCAATGTCAGAGATTGCTTTACAAAAAGCACAAGCTATTGCGGAAAAAATCACTGGTGCATTAGGCGGACGTGGCATTTTCGGAGTAGAAATGTTTGTTTGTGGTGATGAGGTGATTTTCAATGAAGTTTCACCACGCCCGCATGATACCGGTATGGTCACCTTAATTTCACAAGAATTATCCGAATTTGCCCTACACGCTCGTGCCATTTTGGGGTTACCTATTCCCGAAATAACCTTGATTAGCCCGTCGGCTTCTAAAGCTATTGTGGTGGAGGGGCAATCAAAGAATGTTCAATTTGGCGGCATTGATAAATTGCTTGCCGAACCGCACACCAGTATCCGTTTGTTTGGAAAAACGGAAGTAAACGGTCATCGCCGATTGGGCGTGGTACTGGCTCGTGATATTTCGGTGGAAAGAGCATTGGAAAAAGTAAAACGGGCTTATGAAAAATTAGAAGTTAAGCTGTAAATTATTTCATTATTTAGGCATATTTTAGGATATGCCTTTTTATTAAAATACAAAGGGGGATAAATCACAATATTATGAATAATGTACAAAAGAAATATTTTATTGGATTAACCCATTTTTTAGGAAATGTACTAGGTCCTAAATATGAAGTGGTTTTTCATTCTTTTGATAAAAATAAGGCATCAATAGAAGCGATTGCCAATAATCACGTGAGCGGAAGAAACCTTTCCGCACCGTTGAGTTCTTTTGCATTAAATATGTTACAGGAGAAAGTGTATCTAGATAAAGATTTTGTTTCTAATTATAAAGCTGTGGGGGACTCTAATAAACTTATTAAAGGCTCAACTTATTTTATAAAAAACGGTGATAAATTAGAAGGAATATTATGTATTAATCATGACACTTCTGAGCTTGTTGATACGGTAAGTAAGCTAATTGAATTAGAAAATTTAGGAACCTTTGTTAATTTATTAGGTATTGATTCTGCATTTGCAGAAATGGAGGAATCTGAAATAATTAGTAAGGAAAAACTTGAAAATTCAGTCGAAGATATTTTGTCTGAATATATAGATCTCACTCTACTAAACTCAGATAAAAGCTTAACATTAAGACAAAAAGAAAATTCTATCCGTGTTCTGTTTGAGAAAGGAATATTTAATATTAAAGGTGCAGTTCCTTTTGTAGCAAAGTATTTGAGAATATCAGAGCCTAGCGTTTATCGATATTTAAAAAATATTAAGAATAAAAAATAAGAATAAAATTGACATTCTAAATAAGAATGTCAATTTTTTATTAGCCTACTACCCCCGG
>NZ_MLHS01000021.1 GCF_001999335.1 Rodentibacter sp. Ppn85
CAGCCGCCTTCAGGCGGCTGTGTATTGAAACAACATAATCAAATTGATGTGGAGCAGCAGAAAATGCAGCCGCCTTCAGGCGGCTGTGTATTGAAACCTTTAAAATGCTTTCCATGTGCTTATCTTTTACATCCGCAGCCGCCTTCAGGCGGCTGTGTATTGAAACATCCTTTTGTTGATGGCAACGGTCGCACCGGGCGGCAGCCGCCTTCAGGCGGCTGTGTATTGAAACGACTTTACTAGACATAATTGCACCCAACCGTAATAGGCAGCCGCCTTCAGGCGGCTGTGTATTGAAACATTGTTAGGGGGCTGAAAAGAAGTGCATGTTTATGCAGCCGCCTTCAGGCGGCTGTGTATTGAAACGTGGCGACCCATCCGGAATATAAAAATAGAAGTAAGCAGCCGCCTTCAGGCGGCTGTGTATTGAAACCTTTACTCGCCCCTGCTGATTTTTCCGCTTGGGCTGCAGCCGCCTTCAGGCGGCTGTGTATTGAAACAAGATAAGGGGCTGTTGTAATGTATTATGTTTATGCAGCCGCCTTCAGGCGGCTGTGTATTGAAACTAAGGGAGGTGTATATTTAAAGCCTGAGTATGCTGGCAGCCGCCTTCAGGCGGCTGTGTATTGAAACCAACCAACAACAAAATGTTTAATTGCTACGTAGTGCAGCCGCCTTCAGGCGGCTGTGTATTGAAACCTAATTGTAGGCACATCAAAAAGTAATTGCAAGTGCAGCCGCCTTCAGGCGGCTGTGTATTGAAACCGCTATATCTAATCGACCGCCTAACGTTGCATAAGCAGCCGCCTTCAGGCGGCTGTGTATTGAAACAAAGATGCCTATGAATCTTTTGAAAATGCGGTGATGCAGCCGCCTTCAGGCGGCTGTGTATTGAAACTTTTTATTTGATGGTGAACTGGAAAAGGTAAATCTGCAGCTGCCTTCAGACGGTTGAGTATTAAATGATTATAGGCCTTTCGTTTAAAACTATAGTTAACGCTAGATTCGCTTACAAATAATGTCTATAATAACTGTAAATTTAAACAGATAAAGATAATGCTATGGTGGATATTTCTGAATTACTTGATGGGTTGAATGATAAACAGCGTGAAGCGGTTGCAGCTCCCCTTGATAACTGTTTAGTACTGGCTGGGGCGGGGAGTGGTAAGACCCGTGTATTAACTCACCGTATTGCATGGTTGATGGCAGTAGAAAATATTTCTGAGGGGAGCATTATGGCGGTGACTTTTACTAATAAAGCCGCAGCGGAAATGCGCCATCGTATTCAAGAAACATTAGCCAAACATTCACAAAACAGTTTATTCGGAATGTGGATTGGCACTTTTCATAGCATTGCTCATCGTTTATTGCGAGCACACCATTTGGATGTCGGTTTGCCGCAGGATTTCCAAATTTTGGATTCGGAAGATCAATTTCGTTTAGTTAAACGCTTGCTAAAATTGCATAATTTCGATGAAAAAGCCTTTCCTCCCAAACAAGCTTGTTGGTACATCAATAATAAAAAAGATGAAGGATTACGACCACACGAGATCGAGGATTTTAACGATCGCCAAGAGCGCGAATGGATTAAAATTTATCAAATTTATCAAGATACCAGTGATCGTGCGGGATTAGTGGATTTTGCGGAGTTATTGATTCGTGCTTATGAGTTATTCGAAAAAATACCGTTGATTCTACAGCGTTACCAACAACGTTTTCAACATATTTTGGTAGACGAGTTTCAGGATACTAATAAAATTCAATATCAATGGATAAAAATCCTTGCCGGGCAGAGCGGAAAAGTAATGGTGGTGGGGGATGATGATCAATCCATTTACGGTTGGCGTGGCGCACAAGTTGAAAATATTCAAAAATTCCTGAAAGATTTCAATGCCAAAACCATTCGTCTTGAACAAAATTACCGTTCTACCGCTAATATTTTAAATAGTGCAAATGAATTGATTGCCAATAACACGGATAGGCTTGGAAAAAATTTGTGGACGGAAGGGGAAGAAGGAGAGCCTGTTGGAATTTATGCCGCTTTTAATGAGCTGGACGAAGCCAAATTTGTGGCGTCGCAAATTCAGGATTGGGTGGATAACGGGGGAAAACTGGATGACTGCGCCGTGCTTTACCGTAGCAACAGTCAATCCCGCGTGATTGAAGAAGCTTTAATTCGTAGTCAAATTCCTTATCGTATTTATGGTGGCGTGAGATTCTTTGAACGCCAAGAAATTAAAGATGCCTTAGCCTATCTACGTTTGATTAATAACCGACAAGATGACGCGGCATTTGAACGTGTAATTAACACGCCGACACGAGGTATTGGCGATCGTACTTTGGATGTATTACGAAATTTAACACGTACACGCCAAATTACATTATGGCAGGCGATACAAGTTGCAATCCAAGAAAATATGCTTGCGGGACGAGCGTCCACCGCATTATTGCGTTTTCAAGAATTAATTAATTCTTTGCAACAGGATACCTTTGAAATGCCGCTTTTTGCTCAAACGGATTTTGTGATTAAACATTCCGGTTTGTATGAAATGTATAAGCAGGAAAAGGGGGAAAAAGGCGAAGTGCGGATAGAAAACTTGGAAGAATTAGTCACTGCGACACGTGAATTTATGAAACCCGATGAGGCGGATGAAATGACGGAGCTCACGGCTTTTCTGACCCACGCCTCACTTGAAGCGGGAGAAGAGCAAGCTTCACCGCATCAATCTTGTGTTGAAATGATGACATTACATTCAGCAAAAGGATTGGAATTTCCCCGTGTATTTATCGTAGGCGTGGAAGAAAGCTTGTTTCCGAGCTTCCGCTCTTTTGAAGAGCCGGGGCGCTTGGAGGAAGAACGTCGTTTGGCGTATGTCGGTATTACCCGTGCGAAGAAAAAATTGACTATTTCTTATGCGGAGAGCCGTCGTTTATATGCGAAAGAAGAGCGCCATCTCCCATCCCGTTTTATCGCAGAGTTACCGCAAGAATGTATTCAAGAAATTCGTTTGCGCGGAACAGTTACACGGGCTATGAATTTAGCGAAAGTGGGAACGCTATCCCATTCGGTAGAGAATGAAAACGGATGGAAAATGGGGCAAAAAGTGAAACATGAAAAGTTCGGTGTCGGCACAGTGATTAATGTTGAAGGGTGCGATAATAACACAAGATTACAAATTGCTTTCCAAGCGCAAGGTATCAAATGGTTGATTGCTCATTTGGCAAAACTGGAAAAAATTCGGTAGATTTTATTTTTCTATTACAGAATACTTTGAAATCTTTACCCTAAAAGTTAAAACCGGTTTAAGAAAATCTTCAAGTCTAAATATTGCTCAAAAGTTATGATCAAATCAGAGATTTGATTCAACAATGAAAATTTGCATATTCTCGAAAAGAATAGCTAATAACCTTCGGTCATTTGGCAAAATTGGAGAAAGTGCGGTAGAATCCAAAGGTATTTTATTTTGAGTCTAAAGGCTTTATTTTAAAAGTGCGGTGAAATTTGACCGCACTTTTCCTTTCTATTATAGAGTGATTGAATGTTTAAATTTATCTTCAAACGAATTTTAATGGTGATTCCGACATTTATCGCTATTACTTTTGTCACCTTTGCTCTCATACATTTTATCCCGGGTGATCCGGTAGAAATTATGATGGGGGAACGAGGCTTAACGGCTGAGTCTCACCAACAAATGATGCATCAATTAGGTTTAGATCTTCCGCTATATCAGCAATATTTCAACTATATTGGTGATGTGATTCAAGGGGATTTTGGTGCTTCATTTCGTACACAACAACCTGTTGTTACCGAGTTTTTTACCCTTTTCCCTGCGACGGCTGAGTTGGCATTTTTTGCCTTGCTTTGGTCGCTGCTCGGTGGCGTGATACTGGGCACAATCGCGGCGGTGAAAAAAGACAGCTGGATTTCTCATGGCATAACTGCTATTTCACTGACAGGTTACTCTATGCCCATTTTTTGGTGGGGCTTGATTCTAATTTTATATGTGTCTCCTTCCCTTGGTTTACCGCAAGGGGGGCGTTTAGAAAACGATTTTTGGATCGATACGCCAACAGGTTTTATGCTGATTGATAGTTGGCTTTCCGGTGTACCGGGCGCGTTTGAAAATGCGCTGAAATCCTTGATTTTGCCTGCCATTGTATTAGGCACAATACCGCTTGCGATTATTACGAGGATGACCCGCTCGGCTATGTTGGAAGTATTAGGCGAAGATTATATTCGTACGGCTAAAGCAAAAGGGCTCAGTTATCCACGTATTGTGATTGTACATGCGTTGCGTAACGCGTTGATTCCGGTAGTGACCGTGGTGGGATTAATTGTCGGTCAATTACTTTCCGGTGCAGTATTGACAGAAACTATTTTCTCGTGGCCGGGCATTGGAAAATGGATTATTGATGCCATTCATGCTCGGGATTATCCTGTGCTACAAGGCTCCGTTTTAATTATCGCCACGATTATTATTGCAGTGAATTTAACCATTGATTTACTTTACGGCGTGGTAAATCCGCGTATTCGCCATTGATGTAGGAGAAAGAATGACAGACACGACTTCCATGTTAGTGCCTAGAACGCCTTTACAAGAATTTTGGTTTTATTTTAAGCAAAATCGAGGTGCGCTTGTCGGGTTAATTTTTATTCTGGTTGTGGCATTTATCGGTATATTTGCTCCCTATATTGCCCCTTTTGACCCGGCTGAGCAAAATCGTACCGCACTATTATTGCCTCCCGCTTGGTATGAGGGCGGCAACGTGGCTTATTTACTTGGTACTGATGATATTGGTCGGGATATTCTTTCACGTATTATTTATGGTACCCGAATTTCAGTTTTTGCCGGCTTTGTCATTGTGCTCCTTTCTTGTTTGTTGGGAACAAGCTTAGGATTGCTTGCCGGTTATTATGGTGGTGTATTGGATACGGTTATTGTGCGTTTAATTGATATTATGCTGGCAATTCCGAACTTATTGTTGACTATTGTCGTCGTTTCGATCTTAGAACCTTCTTTAGTGAACGCAACGTTGGCTATTGCGGTAGTATCTATTCCAAGTTATGTTCGTTTAACCCGTGCTGCCGTGATGAATGAAAAAAATCGTGATTATGTGACTGCATCTAAAGCAGCGGGGGCGAGTGTTTTACATCTAATGTTTATTGTGATTTTACCTAACTGTTTGGCTCCGCTTATTGTACAAATGACAATGGGGATTTCTAACGCTATTTTAGAACTTGCCACACTGGGGTTCCTTGGTATTGGGGCTAAACCGCCGACGCCGGAATTAGGCGCAATGCTTTCCGAAGCGCGCAGTTTTATGCAGGCTGCTAACTGGTTAGTAACGATTCCGGGCTTAGTTATTTTATCCTTGGTACTCGCCTTTAATTTAATGGGTGATGGTTTGCGTGATGCGCTCGATCCAAAACTTAAACAATAAGGAGGCGGAATGGCATTATTAGAAGTAAAAGCACTTTCTGTTCGATTCGGTGATAGAAATACGCCTTTTAAAGCGGTGGATCGCGTAAGCTACCAAGTAGAGCAAAGCGAAGTCTTGGGCATTGTGGGGGAATCGGGCTCCGGTAAATCGGTAAGTTCTTTAGCGCTTATGGGGCTGGTTGATCATCCGGGACAAGTGTCGGCAGACAGCTTAATATTTGAAGATAAAGATTTATTAACGCTTAGCGATAAAGCCAAACGATCGCTTATTGGTTCGGATATGGCAATGATTTTTCAAGATCCGATGACCAGCTTAAATCCTGCCTATACGGTAGGGTTCCAAATTATGGAGGCTCTAAAAGTGCATGAAGGCGGTTCAAAAAAATCACGTCGTCAGCGTACTTTGGAATTATTGCGTTTAGTGGGGATTCCGGATCCGGAATCCCGCATTGATGTTTATCCCCACCAACTTTCCGGCGGAATGAGTCAACGTGTGATGATTGCGATGGCAATTGCTTGTAAGCCGAAATTATTGATTGCCGATGAGCCGACCACGGCATTAGATGTTACGATTCAAGCGCAAATTATGGATCTATTACTCGATTTACAGAAAAAAGAATGTATGTCGCTAATTTTAATTACCCATGATCTTGCTCTCGTTGCCGAAGCGGCACATCGAATTGTTGTGATGTATGCCGGTCAAGTTGTCGAAGAAGGGCGGGCAGAAGATATTTTTCGTGAACCCAAGCACCCTTACACGCAAGCACTATTGCGCTCTTTACCTGAATTTGCGGAGGGTAAATCATATTTGCAATCCTTACCCGGTGCCGTACCGGGACGTTATGATCGCCCAAGCGGGTGTTTATTAAATCCTCGTTGCCCTTATACAACGGAATACTGTCGTCAAGTTGAACCGGAATTGCATTACATCGCTGATCGTAAGGTGAAATGCCATACCCCACTGAATATAACAGGTGAACCGGTTGAATGGAGTAAAGGAGAATAAATAATCAATGACAAGTCATCTCAAAGAGAATGTGCCTTTACTGAATGCGATAGGTTTAAAAAAATATTATCCGGTTAAAAAAGGCTTATTGACAAAAACTCAGCAAGTGAAAGCCCTAGATGGTGTTTCTTTTCAATTAGAACGAGGTAAAACCCTTGCGGTAGTAGGGGAATCCGGTTGCGGCAAATCCACATTAGGGCGTTTGCTTGCAATGATTGAGCAACCCACCGAGGGCGAATTGTATTACAACGGACAGAATTTTTTAGAAAATAGTTCGGAAACGAAAGCCTTACGTCGTAAGAAAATTCAGATTATTTTCCAAAATCCTTATGCCTCATTAAACCCACGTAAAAAAATTGGTGCTATTTTGGAAGAACCTTTAATTATCAACACTAAACTTTCTACCAAAGAACGGAAAGAAAAGGTGCTTTCTATGATGGCAAAAGTGGGATTACGTGCAGAATTTTATGATCGCTATCCTCATATGTTTTCCGGCGGACAGCGTCAGCGTATTGCTATTGCGCGCGGTTTAATGTTAGAACCGGATATTGTGGTGGCGGATGAACCGGTGTCTGCTCTTGATGTATCGGTGCGTGCGCAAGTGTTAAACCTGATGATGGATTTACAAGCTGAATTAGGACTGTCTTACGTGTTTATTTCTCACGATCTTTCCGTAGTGGAACACATTGCCGATGAGGTGATGGTGATGTATTTGGGGCGTTGTGTGGAAAAAGGCACGACGACACAGATTTTTTCCAATCCGCAGCATCCCTATACGCAGGCTTTACTTTCTGCCACACCGCGCCTCTCACCCAATTTACGCCGTGAACGAATAAAATTAGCCGGAGAATTACCAAGCCCGATTAATCCGCCGAAAGGTTGTGCCTTTAACCCGCGTTGTTGGAAAGCGACAGAAGAATGTCGTGAAGAAAAACCGACATTATCGCAGTATCATGATAGTAAACTAATTGCTTGTTTTCATATTGATTAGTAAAACTATAAGAGAAACGACCGCACTTTAACTCAAAGTGCGGTCGTTTTTTTATGTGTTTTTCTGTGGATAACGAGATTGGAAAATGATGAAAATTGCTAATCCTATAATCCCCAGCATAGCACCGCTAAATCCGATATATTCCAATCCGACATAATTCATGATTTGACTGCCTAATAACGCACCGGCACCAATCCCAGCATTAAATATACCGGAATAGATTGCTGTCGCAACATCGGTGGCGTCCGGTGCAAGTTTTAGGACGTGCATTTGTAAAGCAAGCCCAATACAGGAAATACCGATCCCCCAAATAAAGGCAAGCATAAATATCGTAGCGGTATAGTGGGTTGAACTTAACAAAAGTAAGAGCGAGACAATAAATAATATTATTGCACTAAGAATAAATTTTCTTGGGTTAAAACGATATAACCGATTGAACAGTAAACTTGCACTAATTCCTGATAAGCCAAATACGAGGAGAATAATAGTAGTAAGATTTGGCACTAATTGCCCGATTTGAATCATAAAAGGCTCAATATAAGTGTAGGCGGTAAAATGTGCGGAAATGATGAGCGCCGTTGTGATATAAAGCCCGATTAATAACGGACGTTTAGCGAGAACAGGTAAACTGGCAAGTGAGCCGGCATTTTTACTTGGAAGTCGAGGCAAAAGACGAATAATTAAGAACATTGCCACTAATGCTAAGGAGGCAATAATGGCGAAAGTGATCCGCCATCCGACAAGCTGACCGATTAGGCGTCCGAGAGGTAAGCCTAAGATCGTGGCAAGAGATGAACCAATCGCAAGCATACCGAGTGCTTGCGTTTTTTTATTTTTAGGGGAGATTCGCATCACGAGGGAGGCGGTGATAGACCAAAAAACAGCATGGGATAATGCAATACACATACGGGCAATCAGCAATATCCAAAAATTCCACGCAATTACAGAGAGGATATGTCCAATAATAAAAATCACAAAAAGTTTAATGAGTAAACTTTTTCGTTCCATTTTTCCTGTCGCAAGCATTGCCGGTAAAGACATCACCAGCACAGTCCAAGCATAGACCGTCATCATGAGGCCGGTTTCTGCGGTTTGCATCTCAAAACTTTGAGCGATATCTGTCAGTAATGCAACCGGCACAAATTCTGTGGTATTGAAAATAAACGCAGCGCAAGCCATGATAATGACCCGCCAATATTGGATTTTTTCAGCTTGTTGGTAAAAGGACATTATTTCAATTTTTCTTTAATGAGATTTTTTAACTGTTTCCGAAAATCTTTATTCAATTCCAGTTTGTACTGGGGAGAATAGCAACTATCAAAAAAGCGAAGAGGCAATTTCAGCTTTTTATATTTCTCGTTTGTCGCGGAGAGCGTGAGATTAATATCGCATTGCATTGTGTGTAAATCAATCGCACCATTGCCTTCACCTAAAAGTGCGGGTGTTTTTAGGCTGATTTTATTGACGGTTAATAAATTATTTTCCAGGCTCAGTGATGAAATAGCGGTTTGATAGGGGGTGTTCATACTTTTCCCTTGTAATAATTCATCATTGTAATTAATCGGGAAATATTGTGAGAGAAGATCAAGTAAATTTATTCCCAAAAGTTCACCGTCTCGTGCATTAAAATCAAATTGCCCTTGCATTAATTCTGACTGAGCAAAGGCGAGCTGAATATTAAAATCAGTTGTACCGGTCATCGTATTTGGAAAACTCAGTAAGCTGAGTAAACGTTCCATTGGAAAATTTTTACCGGAAAATTTGACCGCACTTTTTTCCCCTAAACCATTGAATTTCAACACGGCTAGACAATCTGTGCTACAAGCAGGTTTTATATACGCGATAAGTGCTTTTTGCGTTTTAAAAAAATCTGCATGGACTTCAATATACCCTAGTGTTTGATCATTGAGTTTTGCATTATCAATTTGGATTAACGATTCTTGATCTTGGCGAAGATCAATGTTTGCTTTATTAAATGAGAAATCAAATGTTGTATTTTTTCCATAAATCGGTTTTTCAAGTTCAATCGCAATTCGATTTTGCCCATTAAATGGAATACTTTTTGCCAATAATTTTTTCAGGAAAAAATCTGAAAAAAACAGGGTTATTTTTGCTGAATTGAGCGAGTGTTCACTCAATTTGACTTGATTTATGGTGAGCTGTTCGAGTTTTGGCTCGCCGATAATTAACGGTAAAAAGGCGAGTTTCCCCTCAATTTGTTTGAGGGAAATCCCGTGATAGTTCAGTTGCTCAATAGAAAAATAAGGTTGAGGAATGAGATTGAACTCAAGGGATTTTACTTGAATATTGTGTTGAGCTAATTGTTCTGTGAATTGTGTTTTCGCTTGTTGGAGTTGGATGTAAAAAAAAGCAAAGATCGCAACAAGCACGATCAATAGGCTTATTGCGATCTTTTTCATTTATTTATCCTCATCAATGCGACTTGCCACGGCATTTTGTTGGTTTCTATATTTCGCATTTTTGCGACGATTATAAGGGCGGGCAGCCTCTCCGCTTAAGACTTCAAAACTTAGCGCACCGATGACCATATTGGGGCGCAATGCTAGAGGCAATTTACCGGAATTATAAAACTCCAGTACGATTTTTCCTTCCCAACCCGGGTCAATACGGTGTGCCGTTACGTGAACCATTAATCCTAGACGGGCGAGGGAAGAACGACCGTCCAACCAGCCAATAATGTTGGACGGTAATTTAACGGATTCTAACGTGGTCGCCAGTGCCAATACACCGGGGTGTAAAAAAAATGCTTCATTATCAGGAATGATAATTTCATCGCTCATGACTGACTCTAATTGTGCGGAGACTTCTTCTTTTGGCCCGCTTAAATCAATATAAGGCGCAGAATGTTCACGAAATACCCGGAAAGAATTACCAAGACGTACATCAATGGTCGCACCATTAATTTTGTCATTAGCAGGTCGGGGCGTTAAAGAAATAATGCCATCATCAAGATAGCGTTCTATATCGGTATCACAAAGACGCATAATTTCTCCTATTTTTGATTTAATAAATGAAGAATTTGAGCTTTTAGCATATTGATCGCAATGCGATTTTTACCGCCGCGAGGAATGACAATATCGGCGTATTGTTTAGACGGTTCAATAAATTGTAAGAACATTGGACGTACCGTTGAACGGTATTGATCAATAACGGATTGAAGCGAGCGCCCGCGTTCTTCCATATCGCGCTGCAAGCGACGAATAAAACAAATATCAAGCGGTGCATCCACAAAGACGGAAATATCCGCTAATTGGCGGATACGCTCGTCTGTGAGTAATAAAATGCCTTCTAAAATAACGATACGTTTAGGTGTGAAGTGAGTCGTCTCAGCAGTTCGGGTATGCTCTACATAGCTATAAACGGGAATATCCACTGCTTTATTGGTTTTTAAATCTTTTAAATGCTGAATGAGTAAATCTCGATCCATTGAGTTGGGGTGGTCATAATTGGTTTTTACGCGTTCGTTCATTTCTAAATGACTTTGATCTTTATAGTAGCTATCTTCCGTAATGATGCCGATTTGTTGGCAACCCAATTCATTACATAATTCTTTATGAACAGTAGAGGCAATGGAGCTTTTTCCCGAGGCGGATGCGCCGGTGATAGCAATAATGATACAAGATGAATCTGGCATAAATATAACCTGAAAGCTGAGAAATTCCTTGAATTATAAAGAAAAGTGCGGTCAATTTCACCTTTATTTTCAGCACTAATTTGCAAAATTGTGAGGATTATCACGGTATTATTTTTCGTTTTCGCGTAGTATTTTAGCGTTTTCACCCAATAGGAGTATTTTTTATGAAACTCAATAAAATTTCGTTTTCTATTCCAACCGCACTTTTAGTAGGCGGTTTAATGATTTCCTCCGGCGTGAACGCCAAAGGTCGCTTGGTTGTGTACTGTAGTGCTACTAATATTTTATGTGAAACTACTACGAAAGCCTTTGGCGAAAAATATGATGTAAAAACTTCTTTTATCCGCAATGGGTCAGGGAGTACGTTTGCAAAAGTCGAGGCGGAAAAAAATAATCCGCAAGCCGATGTGTGGTTCGGCGGTACCTTTGATCCGCAAGCGCAAGCGGCGGAATTAGGTTTGATTGAGCCCTATAAATCTAAACATATTGATGAAATTGTTGAATCCTTCCGTGATCCAGCAAAAACAAAAGGTAATTATGTTTCCGCCATTTACATGGGGATTTTAGGTTTTGGTGTAAACACCGAGCGTTTGGCTCAATTAGGTATTAAAGAAGTCCCGAAATGTTGGAAAGATTTAACGGATCCAAATTTAAAAGGTGAAATCCAAATTGCTGATCCGCAAAGTTCCGGCACGGCTTATACTGCTATTGCGACCTTTGTACAACTTTGGGGGGAAGATAAAGCCTTTGATTTCTTTAAACAATTACATCCAAACGTATCACAATACACCAAATCCGGTATTGCTCCGTCGCGTAATGCGGCACGGGGTGAAACCGCTGTAGGTGTCGGCTTCTTACACGATTACGCATTAGAAAAACAACAGGGCGCACCTTTAGAGCTAATCGTGCCTTGTGAAGGAACGGGCTATGAATTGGGTGGTGTGAGTATCTTGAAAGGTGCCCGTAACCTAGACAATGCCAAATTATTCATAGATTGGGCGCTTTCTAAAGAAGGGCAGGAGTTGGCATGGAAGAAAGGTGAGTCTTTGCAGATTTTAACTAATACGAAAGCGGAACAATCCCCTGTTGCCTTTGATCCGACGAAACTTAATTTAATCAATTATGATTTTGAGAAATACGGTGCTACCGAAGAACGTAAACGTCTAATTGAGAAATGGGTTCAAGAGATTAAATTGGCGAACTAATATGTCTTAAAGTGCGGTTGAAAATTGCTAATTTTTGACCGCACTTTTTACCTTATTTATCTTTCCTTTTATTAAAATCCTAAAACTATGGTAGGGAAATGGCTCCTCAATTATTTTTGGAAAAACTTATGAAAATCTCAAAATTTGTTTTGGTTACTTCTAGTGCATTCATTAGTTTTGTCTTTACGCCAAACTCAATGGCGGAGGGACGTTTAACCGTGTATTGTAGTGCGCAAAATAGCGTGTGTGAAAAAGAAGTGCAAGCTTTCGCAAAAAAATATGATGTGAAAACCTCTTTTATCCGTAATAGTTCGGGCAGTACTTTAGCGAAGTTAGAAGCAGAGCGAAATAATCCGCAAGCTGATGTATGGTATGGCGGATCGTTTGACACGCATGCACAGGCGGCTGAAATGGGCTTGCTTCAACCTTATCAATCAGAAAATTTACAGTATGTGATGCCTCAATTTAAAGATCCCGGCAAACTCAAAGGTAATTATAGTTCAGTGGTCTACATGGGGGTATTGGGATTGGGTATCAATACCGAACGTCTGGCTAAATTAGGGATAAAAAATATGCCGAAATGTTGGAAAGATTTGTTGGATCCACGTTTGAAAAATGAGATTCAAATTGCAGATCCACAAAGTTCGGGAACGGCTTATACGGCCATTGCTACATTTATTCAGCTTTGGGGGGAGGATAAGGCATTTGATTACTTGAAAGCATTGGATAAAAATATTTCTCAATATCCTAAAGCGGGGACGGCGCCATCACGCAATGCGGCTCGTGGAGAAACTGCAATTGGTATTGGTTTTTTACAAAATTACTCCTTTGAAAAAGAAAATGGTGCATCGATTGAGTTGGTTGTTCCTTGTGAAGGAAGCGGCTACGAATTAGGCGGAGTGAGTGTTATTAAGAATGCACGTAATGAGGGGAATGCCAAATTGTTTGCGGATTGGGTTCTCTCCAAGGAAGCACAGGAATTATCTTGGAGCGAAGCCAAATCACACCACATTTTAACGAATACGACAGCCGTTGGTTCTCCTTTTGCACAGAAACCGCAGGAGTTGAATCTGATTAATTATGACTTTGCCACCTACGGTTCTAATGAGGTGCGTAGAAGATTAATTGATAAATGGGTGACGGAAATCAAATTAGCCAAATAGTCTTTCGGAGGTTTTAATGAGAAAGCAGGCATTTTTAAACAGCAATTGGTTTTGGATTGCTATTGCGTTAGTGGGATTTATTTGTTTACCCTATACAGCACTTTATTATGGGCTGTGGGAGTCTACATCGGATGAATTGTTGGAATCTATGGGGTGGGTCGCGCCCAATTTAAGTTGGGTATGGTTTGGTAGTTTGTTGCTTGTTCCTATTGTGTCATATTGCTTTAAACAAAAGAAACATCAACAGGGTTTGTTTGAATTTCTGCTGATTTGCACGATTTTTGCCTTTATTTTTGTATCGGCAACACTCGCTAAAATTAGCCTTGGCTATTCGATTTTTGTGTTAGTTGTCGTGTTGATTGCAATGGCAACAAATGCCTTGGCTAAGACGAAGGTGATGCAAGGTGATAAATTTATTATTGCTTCGCTTATCAGTATTGTACTGATGATTTTCTTCTTTATTGTCTATCCTACGCTCGCCATTTTTATTTCTATGTTTTATGACGGTACTGAGTTTGTACCGACTCAATTCTTAACTATTATTAAACAACCTTATATTGTCCGTATTATTCTCAATTCTTTAAGTGTCGCGGCAACGATTGGTGTGTTGGCGACTTTATTTGGTTTAATTTTTGCCCTTTATACGACGCGTATTGCTAAGCGTACCGCTTTTATCGGTAAAATTTTCTCCATTTTACCTATTGTTACCCCGCCATTTGTAGTGGGATTGGGCGTAACATTAATGCTTGGGCGTTCAGGCTATGTTACCCAATTTTTAGTGGGGTATCTTGGTTTTAATAATAACTGGTTATACGGTTTTACAGGGATTGTCATCGCTCATACACTTGCACTGACACCGATGTCTTTTATGATTTTGGAGGGGGCGCTTAAATCTGTGCATCCTTCTATAGAAGAGGCTTCATACACTTTGCGTGCTAACCGTTATCAAACTTTCTTCAATATCATTTTCCCATTATTGAAACCGGCATTAGGGAATTCATTCCTTGTGGTTGCCATTCAATCTTTAGCGGACTTTAGTACGCCGTTGGTACTTGGCGGTAGTTTTGACGTAATTTCCTCACAAATCTACTTTTTTATTGCAGGCTCGCAACTTGATTATGCTTCAGCCAGTACGCTTGGTAGTTTATTGCTCATTTTCTCGCTATCAATTTTCGTGATCCAGTATTTATGGATCGGTAATCGCTCGTACGTGACGGTTTCCGGCAAATCCTATCGTGGTGATGTGCAAGATTTGCCGAATCTAATGAAATACGCGATTATGCTGATTTTAGGTTTTTGGGTATTATTCAATGTGGTTCTTTACGGCAGTATTTTCTATGGTAGCTTTACCGCTAACTGGGGAGTAGATTACACATTAACTCTCAAACATTATCTTGCGCTATTTGGTCAAGGTTTTAGCGATGGGGCCTGGCCGTCTCTTATCCAAACCGTATTATTTTCTGCGGCAGCGGCGCCGATTACGGCACTCTTTGGTTTATTGATTGCCTACATTACCGTGCGCCGTGATTTTAAAGGTAAAAAGACGTTAGAATTTCTAACCTTGCTTTGTTTTGCCGTACCGGGTACGGTTGCGGGGGTGTCCTATATCCTTGCTTTTAATAGCGCACCGATTTATATCACCGGGACGGGATTAATCATTATTCTTTCTATGGTCATGCGTAATATGCCGGTAGGGATGCGGGCTGCGATTGCAGGATTGGGACAATTGGATAAGTCCCTTGATGAAGCATCTCTTTCACTTAAGGGCAGCTCATTTAAAACCATTGTATTTATCGTGCTGCCATTGCTTAAGCCGGCACTGTTATCCGCATTGGTAACCAGCTTTGTGCGTTCTATGACAACGGTGAGTGCCATTGTATTTCTTGTCACTGCCGATACGCGAGTTGCTACATCTTATATTTTAAATCGAGTAGAGGACGGTGAATATGGTGTGGCGATTGCCTACGGTTCGATTCTAATTATAGTAATGATGGCGATTATTCTATTTTTTGACTGGCTCGTAGGGGATTCCCGCATTAGTCGATCCAAAGCGAAAAAAATGAATTAAACACCGTCTGAAAATCTATAAAAGTGCGGTATAAAAATGAATAGTTTTTAAAGGGTAGTAATAATGAACAACGATTTTTTAGTATTGAAAAATATCACCAAAGCATTTGGTAAAGCTGTCGTAATTGATAATTTAGATTTAACCATTAAACGTGGCACAATGGTGACCTTGCTGGGGCCGTCCGGTTGTGGCAAAACGACGGTATTAAGATTGGTGGCGGGTTTGGAAAATCCTACAAGCGGTCAAATTTTTATTGATGGTGAAGATGTGACGAAATCTTCTATACAAAACCGCGATATTTGTATTGTGTTCCAGTCTTATGCTTTGTTCCCGCATATGTCCATTGGCGATAACGTGGGTTACGGCTTAAAAATGCAAGGTGTGGGCAAACAAGAACGCCTTCAACGGGTCAAAGAAGCCCTCGAATTGGTGGATTTAGCCGGTTTTGAAGAGCGATTTGTCGATCAAATTTCCGGCGGGCAGCAACAGCGCGTAGCATTAGCCCGGGCTTTAGTATTGAAACCAAAAGTGTTGTTATTTGACGAGCCATTAAGCAACTTAGACGCAAACCTTCGTCGTTCTATGCGTGAAAAAATTCGTGAATTACAACAACGATTGGGTATCACGTCCTTATATGTTACTCATGATCAAACCGAAGCCTTTGCCGTATCCGATGAGGTTATTGTGATGCATAAAGGCAGGATTATGCAAAAGGCTCCGGCAAAAGAGCTTTATCTTCGTCCTAACTCCTTGTTTTTGGCGAATTTTATGGGGGAATCCAGTATTTTTGAGGGAAAATTGCAAAATGATACGGTAGATATTAACGGTTATCAAATCACCCTTTCTAATACGGAACAATTTGGTTTGGCTGACGAGGAATGTTTGGTGGGCATTCGCCCCGAGTCGGTTTATTTGAGTGCTGAAGGTACGGATAGTCAGCGTTGCGAGATTAAAAGTGCGGTCTATATGGGTAATCATTGGGAAGTGGTAGTGAAGTGGGGAGAAAAAGAATTACTGGTGAACTGTAAACCGGAAGATTTTAATGCCGAGCTCAAACAAGCCTATGTGAATTTGTCGAAATACGGGGTTTTCTTATTGAAGAAAGAATAGTTTATTTTGGCTTATCTCGAATTTTAAAAAAGTGCGGTTAAAATTAACCGCACTTTTTTGGTCTAGAGGTGTTTTACACGACGTTTTACTTCTTCCTGTTTACCCGCATTAAACGGACGTGCATCCGGACTGCCCAAATAGCCGCATACACGGCGGGTAACCGACACTTTGCTGCTGTCGTGATTACCGCATTTCGGGCAAACAAAACCCTTGCTAGTGCATTCAAATTCTCCGGTAAAACCACATTCGTAACATTCATCGATAGGCGTATTGGTGCCGTAGTAAGGGACACGCTCATAGCTATAATCCCAAACATCTTCCAGTGCTTTCAAATTATGTTGAATATTGGGATATTCGCCGTAACAAATAAAGCCGCCGCTTGCTAAAGGCGGATAGAGCATTTCAAAATCCAACTTATCATAAGGATTCACTTTTTTTTCTACATCCAAATGATAGCTGTTGGTGTAATAACCTTTGTCCGTTACACCTTCAATAACACCGAATTGTTTCGTATCCAAACGACAGAAACGATCACATAAATTTTCACTCGGCGTTGAATAGAGGCTGAAGGCGTAGCCTGTCTCTTTTTGCCACTGTTTCACCGCATTGCTTAAATGCGAAACGATCGCGAGACCTTTTTGGCGGAGTTGTTCATTATCAAAAATATGCCCTTGCTTATAAAGTGCATTAATGGTTTCATGAATGCCGATATAGCCAAGTGAAATTGAGGCCCGCCCGTTTTTAAACAGCTGTGCAATATTATCATCAGCCGCTAAACGCGCACCACAAGCTCCTTCCATATAAAGAATCGGTGCAACTCTTGCTTTTGTATTTTGAAGACGGGCAATACGCGTCATCAATGCCTTTTTAGCAATCGCAAGACGTTGGTCTAAAGTGCGGTAAAATTCCTCTTCATTTTTTGATTCTAAGGCGATACGCGGTAAATTCAGGCTAACAACGCCTAAATTGTTACGTCCGTCGTGAATTTCTGTACCTTGTTCCTCATAAGCACCTAAAAAGCTGCGACACCCCATTGGCGCTTTGAAAGAACCGGTAACTTTGACGACTTGATCATAGTTGAGAATATCCGGATACATTCGTTTGGAAGCACATTCCAGTGCAAGCTGTTTAATATCGTAATTCGGATCGCCTTTTGCTTGATTGAGCCCCTTTTTAATGGTGAATACGAGTTTTGGAAAGACCGGTGTTTTATGATTTTTGCCTAAACCGCGAATACGGTTTTTCAAAATTGATTGTTGAATTAAACGGGCTTGCCAGTTCTCACCTAAACCGAATCCAAAAGTAACAAACGGTGTTTGGCCGTTTGAGGTATGTAAGGTATTTACTTCATATTCCAGGGATTGAAAGGCATCAAAGCATTCTTTTTCAATCAACGCTTTTGCATAGCCTTCTACATCAGGTATTTGCCATTCTTGCGCATTTTTTAAATGTTTTTCATAGCTGATTTGAACATAAGGAGCGAGCACTTCATCAATACGATTAATGGTCGTACCGCCGTAAATATGGCTGGCAACTTGGGCGATAATTTGTGCAGTTACCGCAGTGGCGGTACCAATGGATTTTGGCGGCTCGATTTCGGCATTGCCCATTTTGAACCCCTGAGAAAGCATCCCTTTTAAATCAACCAGCATACAGTTAAACATGGGGAAAAACGGTGCGTAGTCTAAATCGTGATAATGAATTTCCCCTTTTTCATGTGCTTCGACCACATCACGCGGCAAAATGTAATGTTTGGCATAATGCTTTGCTACGATACCGGCGAGTAAATCCCGTTGGGTCGGAATAACTTTGGCATCTTTATTCGCATTCTCATTTAAGAGTTCCACATTGCTTTGTTCAATTAAACCTTCAATTTCCTTGGTCAGTTTGCTGCGTTTTTCACGGGCTAAGTCACGATCGTGACGATATTCAATATAAACACGCGCAACTTGTGGGTAATGGCTTTTCATCAGTTTATCTTCAACAATTTTTTGAATTTGATGAATGTCAATTTCTTGTTGATGACGAGTAAAGATCTCATGGCTTACATCTTGCCCGATTTGATGAAAATAAAATTCATCGTAAATATTGACCGCACTTGCGGCTTTTTTTATCGCATTGATAATCCGTTGAATTTCAAAATCAACACGAGAACCGTCGCGTTTGATTACGCTAAAATTGTTCATAATATGCTCCAAGTCATTATGCGTTATAAAAAAACAGAAGCACTATATATAGATCTAAAGTTATAATCAACACACAATATGTAGTGTTTTTTGATGATTTATAGATGAAAATAAAGGTGAGTTATTGATTTTATTAGCTTGATAGGAGGGTTATTTATAAGAATTAATTTTAAATAAAATATTAATTTTTGATCTAGATCAGATTTTTAAAAGAAATAAAAAACGGTCGAAAAATCGACCGCTCTTTTCATTAGATTAAATTTAGGCGGCAACGATTACCATAGCAGGGCGAATGACGCGTCCGTTTAGCGTGTAGCCTTTTTGTAAAACCGCTGTGATTTGATTAGATTCAAATCCTTCCGCAGGTTGCATCGAAATAGCTTGGTGTAAATCCGGATTAAAGTTTTCTCCCACGACACCTACGGCTTCGACTCCAAAGCGACCTACGGTTGCAACAAGCTCTTTTAAAGTAAGCTCCACACCATCAAATAAGGCTTTTACGCCTTCATCTTCAGTATTAGCCGGTGTGCTAAGCGCGCGTTCTAAGTTATCGATGGTGTTTAAAATGTCTTTTGAGAATTTTTCTAAAGCAAATTTATGTGCTTTTTCTACATCCTGCTCGGTACGGCGGCGAATATTGTCAATTTCTGCACGGGTACGAAGTAAAAGGTCTTGTTCTTTTTTTGAGGTTTCTTCTACTTGTGTTTTAAGTTGTTCTTCAAGTTCTTGGACTCGGGCAATAGCCTCTTCTAAAGGATCCTCAGCCTGTACCTGTTCAATCTCTTCCTTTTGAATCTCTTCAATAGGTTCGTCAGTGGTATTAATTTTTTGTTCTTGTTCGGACATTTTGTTCTCCATTAATTCAAAAATTGGCGACATTTTAGCAAAATTAAAGTGCTATGTAATATAATGGCGAAAATTTTGAATTCAAGTGCGGTTAATATTCCGCTTAAATTAATGAAGATGAATGAACTATACAACTCCTTTAAAATTATTGGTTTGGCAGGAAAACCACGTAATGACGTGAATCTACAAATGCACAAAAATGTTTACCATTGGTTGAATGAGCGTGGTTATCAGGTATTAGTTGAAAAAGAGGTAGCGGAAAAACTTGAGTTACCTGAACACACCGCGGCAACATTAGAGCAAATCGGGCAATTGGCACAGCTTGTGATTGTGATTGGGGGAGACGGTAATATGCTTGGGCGTGCGCGTATTCTTGCGAAATATAATATTCCGCTTATCGGGATTAACCGTGGTAACCTTGGTTTTTTGACGGATATCGACCCGAAAAATGCTTATGCGCAATTAGAAGCCTGTTTAGAACGAGGCGAATTTTTTGTGGAAGAGCGTTTTCTGTTAGAAGCTCAAATTGAGCAAAATGGAGAAATTATTGCTAAGGGAAATGCAATTAATGAGGCTGTTATTCACCCTGCAAAAATTGCACACATGATTGATTTCCATGTGTATATTAATGATAAATTTGCTTTTTCTCAGCGCTCCGATGGATTAATTATTTCGACTCCTACGGGATCAACGGCTTATTCCCTTTCTGCCGGAGGGCCGATTTTGACACCAAATTTAAATGCGATCGCGTTAGTGCCAATGTTTCCTCACACTCTCTCATCACGTCCTCTGGTTATTGATGGCGACAGTAAAATTTCTATCCGCTTCGCTGAGCATAACACTTCTCAGTTGGAGGTGGGGTGCGATAGTCAAATTGCATTGGGCTTTTCACCGGATGATGTGGTTCATATTGAAAAAAGCAAACATAAATTACGTTTGCTTCATCTAAAAAATTATAATTATTACAACGTATTAAGTACAAAGTTGGGTTGGTTAAAAAATTTCTAAATAAAATCTTTACTGTATATTGAAACAGTATTAATATAATAAATATACAGTGAACAAGGATTTTATTATGCTTACCCAACTTACTATTAATAATTTTGCGATTGTTCGTCAGCTAGATGTCGAATTCGCTAAAGGAATGTCTGTGATTACTGGTGAAACCGGAGCCGGTAAATCCATTGCTATTGATGCTTTGGGTTTATGTTTAGGACAACGTGTAGAAAGTTCAATGGTGAGGGATGGGCAAGAACGTGCCGAAATTTGTGCGAGTTTTCAGCTTGATTCCCATAATCCGGCTTATTATTGGTTGAGAGAGCAGGAATTACAGGATTCTGACAATCCCTCCGAATGTATTTTACGCCGAGTGATCAGTGCTGATGGTCGTTCGAAAGCATTTATTAATGGTACGCCGGTTTCTGCTGCTCTACTTAAAGACATCGGGCAATATCTTATCCATATTAACGGCCAACATGCTTCGCAGCTTCTGCTAAAAAGCGACTATCAACTTCAATTAGTGGATAGTTTTGCGCAACATACCGACTTATTAAACCAAATGCGTGATGACTATCACACATGGAAAAATTTGCAAACCCAAGTTAAGACATTTCAACAAAAAGTCGCAGAAAATGAATCTAAAAAACAGTTATTACAATATCAAGTTGAAGAGTTGGATGAGTTTAATCTTCGACCGAATGAATACCTTGAATTAGAGGAAGAGCAACGCCGTTTATCAAGTAGTGAACAGCTTACCCAACTTTCACAATCGGCTTTACAGATTTTAAGTGAAAATGAAACGGTAAGCATTGATTCAATGTTATATCGTGCGACTCGGTATATTGACGAACTGGTAGAATTGGAGCCGCGTTATGCAGAGGCGCAAAATTTACTGAATGAGGCGCTGATTCAAGTACAAGAAGCAACCGGTGAGATTCAACATTTATCATCAAATATTGAGCAAGATCCTATGTTGTTACAAGAGATCGAACAGCGTATGGGGCAAGCATTACAGCTGGCAAGAAAGCATAATGTGAAGCCTGAGGAATTAGTCGGGTTGTATAAAAAATTAAAAGAGGAATTGACCGCACTTTTAGATTTTTCAGAAAGTGAAGACTTGTTGATTGAGCAAGAAAAAGCTGCTTTCACACAAATGCAAGCGATGGTACAGGCATTAACAAGTAGTCGTCAGAAAGCAGCAAACGAGTTGGCGCAGCAAGTTACGGCATCAATTAAACAGCTTGCAATGGAAAATGCGGAATTCTATGTGGAAGTGAAAACCGATAATGACAAAATCACGAGTAACGGAGCGGATCAGGTTGTGTTTACTTTGCGTAGCAATTTGGGGCAGCCACCCCAACCATTGGCAAAAATTGCATCAGGAGGGGAGCTTTCCCGTATTTCACTCGCTATTCAGGTGTTAGCTTTCGATCAATCTGTGGTTCCCACTTTAATTTTTGATGAGGTCGATGTTGGTATTAGCGGTTCGATAGCAAGTGTAGTAGGCAAATTATTGCGTCAGTTGGGCGATAAATGCCAAGTGCTTTGTGTAACTCATTTACCTCAAGTAGCCTGTTGTGGACATCATCAATTTAATGTAGAAAAACTGATCGTTGATGAAAAAACAGAAACAAAAATGACCGCACTTTCACAGCTGGAACGTATTCCTGCGGTAGCCCGTTTATTGGGAGGAAGTCAGATTACCGATTTGGCGTTAGCGAATGCTAAAGAAATGCTTGAATCTATTTAATTATAACTATTGACTTAGGAGGAAGAAAATGAATGATACTAAACGTATTTATGAATTATGGCACCAATATGCTAAGCAACGTGATGTTCGTAATTTGATTGATTTATATACAGACAATGCTGTTTTTGAAAGCCCTCTTGTTCCTGCGGTCTTAGATAGAACCAATGGTATTTTAAAAGGAAAAAAAGAGATAGAATTTTTCTTACAGGAAGGCACAAAACGTCGTCCGAATGATTTAGTAAAATGGTTTCGTACGGGAGAATATCTAACTAATGGAAGTTTGCTTGTTTGGGAATATCCCCGAGAAACTGATGATGGTGAACAAATTGATATTCTAGAATTAATGAGGATAGAAAACGGTCTTATTTCACAGCATCGCATTTATTGGGGTTGGAAAGGATGTTTACAGATTAGTAAATCATTATCAAAATTAATTTAATCGTATTATTATTTGATTTATAGTTAATTTCATCACTTTAATC
>NZ_MLHS01000022.1 GCF_001999335.1 Rodentibacter sp. Ppn85
GTTTTCTTACTATCTAATTTAGAATATAGCAGTTTATTGTTAGATAAATTTAAGGCATTTTGTATATTTACTGAAGTTAATTAAATAATGTTAAAAATTAAAAGCATTTCCTATCAATACCCCAACACTCAAACACGAGCATTGTGCAATATAAACCTACACCTCCCCCAAGGCACCTCCATTGGTTTACTCGGCCCTAACGGCGCAGGGAAAACTACGTTAATGTCGTTAATGGCTGGGTTACAATCCATTCAACAGGGGGAAATTTTATTTGAGGGCGTACCCTTTGAGCAATTATCGAAAAAGCAACGCCATCAAATTTCCCTTGTGCCACAGGATTTTGCCTTTTATCCACTTTTGACTGTGTGGGAAAATATGACATTTTTTGCCGCACTTTATGATATTTCCGATAAAAATTGGCTATTGGAATTGTTGGAAAAAACAGGATTGACGGCACATAAAACTAAACTAGCGAAGCATTTATCAGGCGGGCTGAAACGCCGTTTAAATTTCGCTATTGGGCTAATTAATCGTCCGAAAGTAATTTTCTTGGACGAAATCACAGTGGGAATCGATCCGCAATCCCGTCAATTTATTTTAAATAGCGTAGCAGATTTAACCGCTCAAGGCATAACGGTGATTTATACCTCCCATTATCTGCAAGAAATTGAGCAACTTTGTTCGCAGTTAGTGCTATTAAACGAGGGCAAGATCATTTATCAAGGTAATTTGCAAGAAATTATTGGTACTCAACCGTTGGAGAAGTTTTATTTGGATTTTTTGGATAGACAGGTATAGAAAAAATCCCACATATAATTATATGGGATTTTCTAATTAACTATTGAGTTTTTGCCATTTTCAGTTTTTGAACTGCCGCTTGTCCTTTTTCTTCGGAAACTTGTTCTAAATTAGCACCCCCAACAAAAACACCCATTTTAATATACTGTCGAATAAAGTAATTTTTGCCTGAATCCGTTTTGATATTGAGATGATTGTTACTGAATTCCGATTCAGTCGAAATTTTGTGATCACCTGCTTTTACTTGTTTATAGAAAAAAACTTGTGGCGCCGATTCACCAATAAATTTGTCATCGACATAAAGATCCTTTTTTAATGCAGCGCCAAAAACAGAACCATCACGATAGATATAAAGACCGGATAGACCATTCTTTGGCATATCAAATTTTTTAGCTTGAGCATCTTGTTGTGATGATGCCATTTCTGTTTTTGCACAAGCCGTTAAGAATAAAACCGCACTTAGCCCTAAAAAATTGAAAAATTTTTTCATTATAAACCTCGTTAAAATAAACAAGCCTCTCGTAAAAGAAGCTTAAAAGAATTAGAAACGATAAGCGACATTCAGAGCAATTTTGTTCACTTTTGCTTTGATGTCTGATTCAACATTGCGTAATCTTGTTTGCGTGTATTCTACGCCTGCCTCAAGATTTTCGCTTAGTGTAAATTTAACACCGGCACCGTAGGCGACACCAAAAAGGTTTGAACCTTCAACATATTGAGAAACTTCTTCGCCGAAATCAAAGGAACTGACTTCCGCGCCAATTTTTACATAAGGTAAAATGTTATCTGTTACACGATAGCCTTGTAAGTAAGCAATACCGACATTGAATTTCTCTTTGGAAATAGAACCGTCTTCATCGCTGGTTTCAGAACCGCCCGTTCTTAACTTGATTTCACCGATACCGACAAAATCTTTTTTGAAATCAAATCCATAACGACCAAATACACCAATACTGGCTTTGTTTGAACTATTGGCATTAATTCCCAAATCCGGGATTTCAAAAGTATGTTTAGTTGAACTTAATTCTGTACCAACTGCAAATCCTGTAAAATTGCCCTCAGCTACGGCAAAACCGCTAACCGAAACTGCTAGAATACCCACTAATATTGTTTTTTTCATAGAAAAGCCTCGCTAAATGTGTGAAAATTGGTTCATATGGTTGCTCTTAAAAGCGATGGTTATTGTAAAAGAGTCGTCTTTTTTCTCCATTGACAGATAAGACAGAAAACCGCCTTTTTAATCCAAAAACAGCACTGAAAAGACAAATAGGTAACCGAATGAGTGTACAAGATAAAATCAGAGGATTGCGTGAGCAAAATAGGCTTTCGCAGGAAGAAATGGCTGAACGATTGAATATGTCGCCAAGTGGTTATGCAAAAATTGAACGGGGTGAAACTAAATTATATTTAGAAAAACTTGAACAAATTGCACAGGTGTTTAATCTTGATATAACCGATTTAATTAACACAAAAAGCATTTGTTTTCTAATTAGTGAGAATAGTCAATCAAGTTCAAATTATTATAATTCTGATGAAGCCTTAATTATTGAAAATGAGAAATTAAAGCTTTCGCTCTCTTTTCAAGAGCAACTCATTGAGCAACAAAAAAGAGAAATTGCGTTATTAAAAGAGATGAACGCACTGCTTAAAGCCTAAATAAATCGGCGATAATTATGTTAATTGCTTCAATCTGTAAAGAACTTCGCCTGTTAAGTCGTGATTTACACGGTGTTGCGGTGTTATTTATTATGCCGATTTTATTTATGTTTATTATGTCCGCCGCATTAAGTAATGAGAGTGAATTAAGTCAAGAAGCACCGATTATGCTGTTATCGGAAAGGGAAAATCCGTTAAATGAGGCTTTATTTCAGGCTTTAAAAGAGGAAGGGCTGAGTGTAGTACAGGGTAATATTCAGTCGGAGCGGGTAAAGGCAGAAAGTGCATTAACAGAGGGCATATATTCTTTATTAATCATCAATTCTAACTCAAAATTGACCGCACTTTCCGACGAAAAACCGTTGGAATTACGCTTGAATCCAAGTATCGATCGAGGCTGGTTGTTAGGTGTGAAAGGCATTTTACAAAAGCACTACACAAGATTACGTTTGGAACAATATTTAGCGGACAATTATATTAAGTTGAAAAATCGTCAGCAGAAGCAAATCAAAGAAATAGAGAAAAAAGTTAATCAGGATTTAGATAAAAAATTTGCGCAAATCAATGATTATTTAGCCAAAGCCCGCTGGCAAGAAGTCTATCTTAATCGCCAAGGAGAGCAAATCACAAAGCCTAACTCGGTACAGCATAGTGTGCCTGCTTGGCTGATTTTTGGGATGTTTTTTATTATGATTCCGCTGTCAAACGTGATGGCAATGGAACGACAAACCAATACCATTACCCGCTTACGAATGGCGAGGGCTTCGGCATTGAATTTAATCGTAGCGAAATTACTCCCCTATTTTTTAATTAACCAATTACAATTTATCGGTATGATTGCACTGGGGTATTTTGTATTGCCATACTTTGATATGCCGGCATTTTCTTTGAATGGTGAATGGTGGCAATATGCAGTGTTATCAATGACGGTCAGCCTTGCTGCACTCGGCTATGGTTTATTCGTGAGTGTTATTGCGCGTACAACCGAACACGCCGTTGTGTTAGGCGGTGGAGGAATTATCATTATGGCGGCTATCGGCGGTATTATGGTGCCAACCTATGTGATGCCAGATATAATGCAAACGGTTGCTGAATTTTCACCAATGGGGTGGGCATTGGGTGCATTCCAAAATTTATTGCTTAACCAATCTGCCTTGTCGCAAATTGCCGATTATTTGCTTAAACTCACCGCTTTCGGTGGGGTAACTATCGGGTTGGCTGCGATGATTTACCAACAACAATTACGAAAACAAGTGAGATTTTAATGGCTTATCTTTTTACCCTTGAGCAGAATTTGCTTGAATTAGAACTAAAAAAATTGATTGTTCAGGAAGCCGAAAAAACGGAGATTGATCCCAAATCTATTCAAGATAATGAACCCTTATTTGGCGATCAAAGTCGCATTCAGCTAGATTCCCTTGATGCACTACAAATTGCGGTGGCGTTACAGGCACATTTTAAGGTACGTTTGCAGGGCGACAGAATGGTACGTAAACATATGATGAACGTACGCGATCTTGCGGCGTTCATTCGCGAACAACACCCAAAATGACCGTCTATATCAATGCCGTTTCCGCCCAATTTGCGGAAAAAATCGGGCAACGAACCAGCCAAATGTTAGGGCAAACAACAGTATTACCTTACTTCAATGCATTTAAAGAACCTCTGCTTTCCCTTGAACGGCTTTATGCTTATTTTGATGAGCAAATCGACCGCACTTTAAAACAAGTAGGTTGGAATAAAACTGAAGTTAAAGACGTTCCCATTTTGCTTGGCTCCACAGCTTATGTCATGAGTGATTGCGAAGCCCGTCTTGCCAATCAACAACCGCTACCAAAGGAATACAGCTTGGCGGTGATAGCTGATCATTTACGAGAACGGTATCAAACACAAGTATTTAGTTTTGCAACCTCCTGCACCTCTTCCGCCCAAGCTATTGGCTATGCCTATAAAATGCTGAAAAATAACATAGCAGAAAAAGCCTTAGTACTCGGTTTTGAAATGTTTAATCGCCTAACGTTTGAGCATTTTCACGCAATGAGTTTACTTTCTCAAGATTCATCTTATTTACCGATGACGGCTTCTAACGGTATTGTTTTAGGTGAAGGTATGGGATGTATGGCGTTATCGAGCCAACCAAATCATTCCTTCTGTTGCGAAATCTTAGGTGTAACGGGCGTAACAGATAATGAAAATCTGACAAATAGCAGCCCAAATTCATTGAAAACCTTGCTTAAGCAATGCCTTAAAAAAGCCCAAATATCAGCAGAACAAATCCAAGGTATCAAAATT
Source organism: Rodentibacter sp. Ppn85 (assembly GCF_001999335.1). Classification (GTDB taxonomy): domain Bacteria; phylum Pseudomonadota; class Gammaproteobacteria; order Enterobacterales; family Pasteurellaceae; genus Rodentibacter. Next base: position 4,747 of record NZ_MLHS01000022.1, read on the forward strand.
CACGGGGTGGGCGGTAATAGTGATGAAATGGAAAAACAAGTACTGAGCGAGCTTTTCCCGCAGACGCAATGGATTTTAATAAAACCTTATATGGGACACACGCTCGGCGCAAGCGGTGTATTAGAAACAGTATTTTTTTATCAAAGTTTACAAGCCAAATACCTTGCCGAACTCCCCTGGCAAACGGAAGATAAAAATCAACAGTCACTTCATGGAAAAGCCTTAAAGTCCGGTTATTATTTGCATTATTTTTTAGGCTTCGGCGGCAGTCATATCGCATGGGTAATCAAGGTAAACTAATGATCTATTTACAACAAAAAAATACGTTTCTAGCAAACGGAAGGACAGATAAAACCCTTCGCCAGCAACTACAAATAGAAGGCATTGATCCCCGTCGTTTTAGCCGTTTCACCCAACTCGCCCTGATGGGCGCATTACCACTAAAAAATAATATTCAGCCAACTTGTGCTATTTATCTTGGTTCCCCCTTTAACTCACCGAGTAAATTTGACAAGATGTTTCATCAACTTAATGAATACGATATGCCAAGTCCATTAGATTTTATGGCGAATATCAATAATGCGACGACGTTTCAACTTGCACAAATTTTTCAAACAACGGGAAATTCAATCTTCCTACCGATTAATCAAAAAACAATCTGGCAACCGCTTCAATTAGCGGAATTCGATTTAATCAACGGTGATATAAAACAAGCTTTAGTCGGATGGGTGTTAGAAAGCCCTCAAAAGAAACAAACTGAAGGCGCTGTATTTTGGTTGGTATCCAAAGAGTCAGAAAGTGCGGTCAAAAAATTAGCGGTTTTGCCAGAATGTGAAGATGTGCAAAATTTGGATTTTTTATCGCTTGTGCAAAAATTTAATTAGTCGTTTTTCATCCCGACCAATTAAATTATGCTTTCCACCGCTTAAAAATCAACGAGGTATTCACACCGCCAAAGGCAAAGTTATTATTCATCACATAATCTGTGTGAATTTCACGCCCGTCTCCTCGAATATAATCTAACTTGCCGCAACGTTCGTCAATATTATCTAAGTTAAGCGTCGGTGCAAACCAGCCATCTCTCATCATTTCAATGGAAAACCACGATTCCAAAGCGCCACAAGCACCGAGAGTATGACCCAAATAGCTTTTTTGTGAGCTTAGCGGAATTTTGCCGAATATAGCCTCGGTTGCGAGGGTTTCGGCAATATCGCCTTGTTCTGTCGCCGTACCGTGCCCATTCACATAACCAATTTTTTCAGGTGATAAATTGGCATCTTTAAGTGCTAATTCCATACAGCGTTGCATGGTGTCTTTTTGTGGACGGGTAACATGCGCCCCATCACTATTTGCACCATAACCAACTACCTCTGCAATGATTTTCGCGCCGCGTGCCAGGGCGTGGTCTAATTCTTCCAATACAAACATTCCTGCCCCCTCGCCAATAACCAGACCATCGCGATCTTTATCGTACGGACGCGGAGTTTTGCTTGGATTGTTGACGTCTCGGCTTGCCGCATAAAGGGAATCGAAAACATAGACTTCCGACGGACAAAACTCCTCACCGCCACCCGCCAGCATCATTGGAATAAGCCCATACTTAATCGCTTCATAAGCATAACCTATGCCTTGGCTGCCCGAAGAACAAGCACTGGAGGTGGGAATAATTCGCCCTGTTAAACCAAAGAAAATACTAATATTCGCCGCAGTGGTATGAGGCATCATTCGTACATAAGTATTGGCATTGAAGCCGTCCGATTTACCTGTCATCAAAAGTTCGGCTGCATCTTTGATGTCGTTGGTAGAACCGGTTGAAGAACCGCAAGCCACTCCCATTCTACCATCTTTGAGATAAGTTAAAATTTCGCCGTTTTCATCAAGTAAATTAGCGTTAGCCAAAGCACGTTCGCTCGCTTCCACTACAAACTGTGAAACACGCCCGAGACTGCGTAATTGTTTACGCGTCCAATGTTTTGGCGGTTGGTAATTGTGAATCTCTGCGCCTAAACGTGCTTCTAATTCAGGGTAACGTTCAATCCAATCTTTTTTAGCTTGTACGGCATTTTGTTTGCGTTGAAATGCGGACTTGACTTCTTGCCATTCCTTACCAAAGGCGGTAACAGCCCCAATGCCTGTGACGACAACTCGTTTCATCTTTATTCTCATTATTCATTATAAAATAGGCGGATACAGAATCTATCCTTACACGGTTAGCACAAACCACCATTCACACCGATGACTTGTCGGGTAATATAAGCGGCTCTTTCATCCATCAAGAAATTAACCGCATGAGCCACTTCATCAGGATTACCCATTCTGCCGATTGGAATCATTTTTAAAATTTCATCAATCGGTAGATTTTCATCTAAAATTTCCGTATCAATTAATCCTGGCGCTACGCAATTAACGGTAATTTTGCGTTTTGCCAATTCCACTGCAAGCGCTTTTGCCGCACCAATAATACCCGCTTTCGAAGCGCTATAATTCACCTGTCCTCTGTTGCCAATCATGCCGGAAACAGAAGTAATACAGACAATACGCCCGGCTTTTCGACGGCGGATCATTGGCATCATAATCGGATGAAGTACATTGTAAAAACCGTCTAAATTAGTGCGTAATACGATATCCCAATCCTCATTGGTTAGTGCAGGAAAGGCGTTATCACGGGTTAAACCGGCATTAAGCACCACACCATAATACGCACCGTGCTCTTCGATATCTGCCAACAATTTCCGAGTAGCTTGATCACGATTGCCGACATCAAATTGTAGTACTCTTGCATTTTTTCCTAAATTTCTGATTGTTTGTGCAACTTCTTCCGCCTCTTCCATACGGTTGCGGCAATGTACGACAATATCAAAGCCCGATTGAGCCAAACGCAAGGCAATGGCTTTGCCAATGCCGCGACTAGAACCGGTAATTAAAATAGTTTGCTTCATTGTATTCTCTTTTTATTTGAAAAGTGCGGTTAATTTTCTGCGTACTTTTTATCAGTGCTTACTTGAGGGCGGTAAACATTCAATGCCCCTTCAATTAAAACTTGCTCGTTGTCTAAATCCGTCAAGGAACAATCAAACACGCCAAACCCGGTGGCATCTTCAATAGAAAGTTGAATACGAATCTGCAACCGATGTCCTAGTGTCACCAAAGGTGTGTGGAACTTTAGTTTTCGAGAACCAATCCAATAACCCAAGCTAATTGGCAGCCCTGCTTTCAGACATTTACAACCCGCCCATGCAGCAATACCTTGCGCCATAATCTCAGCCGCCATATAAGTAGGCAGCTCCCCGTTTTTGACTAATAAACAAGCTTCCGTCGGGGTGGTTTCGGCAATCAGAAAATTATCGTCAAAATCGGTAATTTTTTCCAACATCACCATTTTTCCACTATGCGGTATAAGAGAAGCGATGTTCGTTATCGGACAAGTTAAATCAATCATCCGTTTCCCCCAAAATGAGTACCGTATTATTACCGCCAAAGGCGAAAGAGCTACTTGCCCCGATTCGTTTGTCATTTATCCAACGACTGTGAGAATCAGTTAAGGCAATGCTCGGTAACTGCGGATCCCGTTGCCCGTCCCATAATTGAGCGGGCAATTGCCCGTTTGGGTTTAATGTACGGTCAATCATTCCCCATAAAATAGCCGCTTCGATTGCACCCGCAGCACCTAAAGTATGCCCGGTATAAGGTTTAGTACTGGTACAAGAAGTTTGATTGCCAAATACAAGACTGACAGCAAGGGATTCCATTTGATCATTATGTATTGTGCCCGTACCGTGTAAATTAATCCAACCGATTTGATGCGGCTCCACTTGTGCCGAGGCTAATGCTGCCTGAAAAGCGACAATTGCGCCTTGCCCCTCCGGGTGCGGCGACGACATATGATATGCATCACTACTTGCCCCGTAACCTAATAGTTGCACGGATGTGTCATCAAGTTTTTCACGGCTCATAATAAACACGGCTGCGCCTTCACCAATATTAATGCCTTGACGATTAACAGAAAACGGGTTGGTTCTTACGTTTGATAACACGGAAAGCGAGTTAAACCCCTTTACTGTGAGTAAAGAGAGAGTATCCACGCCCCCACAAATCACTGCATCGCATATATTGGCTTTGAGCAAACGGGCTGCGCTGATAAGAGCCTTTGCCCCTGAAGTGCAAGCGGTAGAAATGCCATAAACCAAGCCTTTCAAACCATATTGATGTGCAATGAAATCAGCCGGAGCAGAAAAGTATTGCTGTTGTTGCTTGAATTTCGCCCCGGACCAATCATTTGGGTGTGTCGCTTCATATTTAAACACGGGAATATTTTCATCCACACCGGTGGTGGAAGAACCGATAACAACCGCAACGCGATGCTCACCAAATTTTGTGATCGCCACCTCAATTTGAGATTCCAGTTGCTGCAAGCAATGCCATAACACCTGGTTATTGCGGCTACGGTGTTCATCGGTCAAACTCACCGGGAAGGGGCGTAAATCTGTTTTAATCGATCCGAGCATATAATCAGGTCCACTAAGATTTTCTGCTCGGAATAGGTGATCGGATAATGTTAACGGTGAATCGATCTTTTCCAATAAAGCTTGGATATGACGGGAAATACCTTCACCCAGACAACTTATAATAGCAGGACGGCTTAAATAAAGTGCGGTCATTTTTAATTTAGTTCTTCAATGTGCCAATAACTCATATCAGCCAGTTCAATGTCTATACCTGACTGCCGGGGAATAATTCGCCAAACTGGTTTGTTATCCACAAAATAAGTGGTCGCTTGCAGGGTTCGCTCAATGTGGCTAAATGTAAATAACGGCTTTGTATTAAGTGCCGTGGCAATCGCCGAAAACAACTGCTTAGCTTGCTGATTCGGCATGACAAAGCCGTCATTTTGCCACCCTTTATTATTTAAAATTACGCGAGCAATAGGGGCGCCCAAGGGATCGCTTTGTACCCATCTCCACGCCTGCGGTCGAGCGGATAAACTCAGTAAACTGGATTGTTTCAACCCGCCGTTTACATCCCGCTGTTCCACTTTAAATAACCGCTCCGTTTTTTGTTGCGGCGGCAAAGTTTGACCCCTGGGTAAACTTGAACACGCCATTAAAAACAAACCGGACAAGCCTAACAAAAAGTATTTTTTCATCATTAGTCTTGTGTCGCTACTCCGCACACTTCTGCCAAAGCTTTTAAACGAGCGGCAGATTTCGCCACGTAAGGATTATTGGTATCCCAAGCATAACCAGCCAAAATCGAAGAGATCATTTGACGGATCTCCGGTTGAGGATTACGGGCATATACTACATCTTGGAATGATCCGTCATACCAACCTGTTACATAGGTTCTGAACGCATTTACACCAACCATTAACTCATCAGCAAATTCGGTTTTCCAATCCACATTTTCTCCGTTTAATTGACGGGTAATTAAACCTGTTGCCAAACGAGCCGAGTGTAATGCAATAGTTACTCCCGATGAGAAAACCGGATCTAAAAACTCTGCCGCATTGCCTAGCAAGGCGAACTGCTTACCGAATAAGGTTTTCACATTAGCAGAATAGCCTTGAATACTACGGAACGAGAATTCATTTTCCCAATTTGCATTCGCTAAAATCCGTTTTAGCATCGGACATTCCAGCGCAAATTTTTTCAACACGGTTTCATTATCACCTTCAAGGGTTTCAGGTAAACCAACCACCCCGATAGAACAACGGTTATCCGCAAATGGAATGAGCCATAACCATACATCGCGATGTGTCGGGTGGGTAGTAATCAAAATTTTGTTACGGTCAAAATCAGGATCGATGATATTGTCATCAATATGCGTAAAACGCGCTACGCGCGCAGGCAAACAAGACGGCGTTTCCAAATCAAGTAAACGTGGTAGTACGCGTCCGTAACCACTTGCATCTAACACAAAACGGGCAGACAAACGGTATTCTTCGCCGTTTTCTTTGCGAATGGAAAGCTCGGCATTTTCTTGCGAATTATCAAACGCCAACACTTCTTCACCAAAGCGAACGTCTACACCTCTTTTCGCGACTTCATCAATTAAAATTTTATCGAAAATACCGCGGCGAACTTGGTAAGTGGTGCCGGGACCGGGAGTGAATTTATCAGTAAAATCAAAATAGGTATAACGATTACCCCAAGTAAATGCCGCACCGTTTTTGAATTGGAAACTCGGTTCTGCATGAACAGCATCCGCTAAGCCCGCTTCCTCCAACATATCCATACAATAAGGCAGTAAACTTTCGCCAATCACAAAGCGAGGGAAATGTTGTTTTTCAATCACGCAAACCTTTAAGCCTCGTTTGTGCAATAAGGCGGCGGCAACCGAACCGGACGGACCTGCGCCAATAATTGCGACATCAAATAACGCCATAGATAATTCTCCAAATTTAACGAAATAATTTAAATGTGATTGCTACGCTACACAATACGCCTATACTGACACTTAACCCAAACATCGCCACCGCAGGGGTAGAGCTAATACCCAATAACATAAAAGAAATCAAGGTAGTAAGTGCGGTTAATAATATCGCAATCCGCTTATTAGATAAAGGTTCTTGAGCAGTTTGCATATAGGCGGTGTAATCCACACCAATGGCGGAAACAAGTAGCAGACCGAATAGCGAAAACAAGCCTATCGGCAAACCGAACCAACCGAAAACAGCAATCGTCATTACAATGGCAAGTAGTGCCGGTAATAACATCCTCACGCCACGTTTTACCCCCAAAAACCGCCACAATAAAATGCCAGCCAAAACAAAAGAAAGCAGCTTCAGCCATGCAGCCTGATTACGGGTATGTTCAAAGGATTCATTTAAGTGAGCGCGTTTGTCTTGCCAAAAAATATCTTTGCCATTAGCAAATTGTTCGGCAGATTGGCCCGCTTGTAGGTTCACCCGTACCAGGCTTGCTACCTGATTATCTTCCAACTTACCTAAATAAAACTCTTGCCAACCTTGCCCTATTTGCGTTTGTAACGCATCGTTTAAAGATACCGTTTTAGCTGTTTTTAAATGCTGAACGGCTTGCCGAATCTCACCGACCGATACACCGATTTGTTCCATAACGGCATAACTTTCCGACGATAATTGACTTAATCTTTCTGCCCATACTTGTTGTTGTGCTTTTGGCATTAGCCATTGCGAAAGAGCTTGAAATGTAATGCCTTTCCGAAGTAACTGTTCTGTAAGTTCGTTCTCTTTTTGCAAAAGTTTTTCATCATCAGGCGCAATAACTAACAAGTATTGGCTACTTAAGTTAACCCCGGTTAAGCGAGCGATTTGTTGAGTGTCTTTCAACATCTTATCCGGCAAGGCAACCCACTGACGAATATCGTCTTGCCACCGGGTTTGGTAAATACCCGCGGCGGAAAACAGCGCCAAAATCAACAACGTAATTTTATGGAAAGGTCGGTTAAAAAATCGATCTAAAATTGACCGCACTTTGAGCAAAAATACAGAAGGGAGAGTGACGTTCCAATGCCGAAACAAGTTCGGCAAGATAAACATTGTAGTTAAAATCGCCCCGACTAATGCCACCATCGAAAATAATGCCGTTTGTTTTAAAATCGGCAAATGTGTAAAACCAAGCAAGGCATAACCAACAAAGGTAATCAGTAAACTTATCAAAAAGGTAAAGCGAAGTGATTTCATCGCCTGTTTAGCATTCCAATTGGAAGCAAAAAGAGAAGAAGCAAGCCAGTGCAATGGGAAATCAATTAATACACCTACAAGGCTCGTACCAATTACAATAGTTAAAATATGGACCTGCCCAAAACCTAAAATCACCCCACATAACCCACTTAGCATACCGACTAAGATCGGTAAAAATAACCACACAATTCGCCATGTTCGGAATACAAACAGCAATAACATCAGTGTTAAGGAAATGCCCAATACACTCATAACACTACTTTCGGTTTCTGCTTTTTGTTTGGCATCTGCCGCAAACAGGGCCGCACCGGTCACTAAAAATGTTGCTTGTTTTGCTTCTGCCAAAATACGATTTTCGTCCATCATATCTAACAAGGAACGGACAGGTTTTACTGTGTCTGTTTGTGCCAATTCGCTACGCAATAGCACCCAAGTAATGCCATCCTGCTCAGTGTAAAGCATACCGTTATTCATATTCCACTGCATCGCAATGGCTGACGAGTTAAACACAAAACGCCCAAAGCCAAGCCAATCTTGTTCTAATGGCAATAAATTCGCTTTCTCAAAAGGGGTTAGGATCTGCTCGGCGTAATGCTGAAAATAAGTTTCAGGTTGTTCAAACAATTGCTTACGCACTGAGGCAGGCAAGGTGGCAAACTTCAATAAACTGAATTCTTTTTGTAAAGCGGGTAAATCAACTTGGATTTTGTCATTAATTTGCGAAAAGAGATCGCTTGCCTGCCATTGTCGGGCAATATCTGTCGCCAACTGAAAAGCTTGCTCTGCCTCTTGATGACCGACCATTGCGATTAACTGTTGATTAAAACGGGTTTCTTGTTTTTGATCGGCTTGAACTTGAATAGGCTGCCAACTTTGCTCTTCAGGCAACAAGGTACGCAGATCCGTTTGTAGCCAGTTGCCTTGCCGAACAAAAAAAGCAAACAAGCCACAAACAGCAAGTAAGAAAAAAGTTGAAAAAACAGAAAGAGCGGTCGATTTTTTCATTAAATTTGCAAATTATTCCAATGCCTGACTCACAAAATCTGTCAGAGGCCGGTTGATCCGATTATTTTTAAACGTGATGTCGGTTTTATCGCCTTGAGTTTCGTCAAGCTGAATCATTTTCACCACCTCATCGCCTTGAATAGTGATTTGATTAAAAATCTGTTTCATCAATAGGGAATCCGGCGTTAATGTGAGTTTCCACTGTTCTGGCGTACCGCTTAATACCGGTTTAAACTGTTTCTTCAGCCCGCTCACATCCCCCGAAAGCAAGCCTAAAAAAAGCCGGATTTGCGCTGCTTGCCCTACTTTGCCGTTATCGATCCATTGCTTGCCGTTCCACTGCATAATACCCTTTTCAGTCACGCGAAGTTGGACGGGAAAAGGTTTTTCCATTTGCCATAACAATCCTTTATTCGCCACAAGAGCAAATTTCCCTTCGGTCGTAATCGGGCGATTGAGAGCTTTAAGATGGCGTTCTTGCACAAAATCGCCTTGTACACTTTGTGGTTTTTGCAGTTGAGCGATTAAATTTTGCTCGGAAAAACCATACGACCAAGCACTTATCAATAAGCTCAAAAGAAAAATGATTTTCTTCATAATATTTACTCTGCGTTAAAATTCGGGTGACTTTCGACCGCACTTCGCCAACAGAGCGGCGTTTGAAATTGCATTTCTCCGCTTGCAATTTGCACTGCCACTTGAGTGGTACTCGCAGTGGTGAGTTTTTGTTCGGAAAGGGCATCGCGGATAACATAATCAATGCGAAGACAGCTCTCATATTCCACTAGGTTCAACTCAACACGGATTTTTTGGCGAAACAAGGCCGGGCGAATATATTTTACATTCAATTGTACAATCGGCCAGCCGTAGCCTTGCTTTTTCATCACATCGTAGGTGTAATGAATTTCTTCCAAGAAAGCGCAACGCGCCATTTCTAAATATTTGACGTAATGTCCGTGCCACATAATATCCATCGAATCCACATCAAAAAATTGAATATCGTATTCGGAAACGTGGTGGCAGAAAATGTGTTTTTTCATTCGGATTTTTTCCAGAAATCGTAAAAATTAAACCAAAGAAGCGGATTAGCTTCACATTCTTTGGCAAGGCAATCTGCGTATTGCTGCATGGATTGACGAATGTTTTCTTCCCGCACTTTTCCTCGCTCTGTAATTTGCGGGCAAAAACGGCGTAATTTCAAGCGGTAACGCCCTTGTTCTTTTAAACAAAAGACCGTGTTAATCGGTGCTTTTAACAGGGAAGCTAAAAGCCATGCCCCTTGAGGAAAATCAGCTTCTTGCCCAAGGAAATTAATTTTCGCCATTTTGTCGCCCCGCACCGGAATACGATCCGCCGCAATAGCAATCCACTCGCCATCTTCTAAACGTTTGTGCAGCTCTAGCATTTTTTGAGCGTCTAAATCTTCCACTTGAATCAGAGATAATTCACTTGCTCCCGCTTTCACTAAAGCTTGATTAAAGGCTTCCGCGTGGCGACTATGCACCAATACATTCAAGCGAAAATTTGGGTGATGTCCATCGTCTACTAAAGAACGGCATACCTCAATATTACCGAAATGGGAACAAACGAGTAATTGTCCTCGATGCCGCCGGCTTTCGCGAATATCTTGATAAAGGTTATCCGCATCATCAACGGTTAAATCTTTATAAGTAATTTTATGTTGCCATACAGCAAAGCGATCGGTAATAGATTCGCCAAAGGCTAAAAATTGTCGAAAAACCGAGAACGTAGGGAGTTTTACCTGCGGATAACACCGGCTGAGGTTGTATTGATAAGTGCGGATATTTTTACGGGCATTCTTTGATGTGGCAAAGAAATAACACACCACAAAAAATGTCACGATACGAATAGCAAATAACGGCAAATACTGCACAATTAAGCGGGTAAGATTTAAGAAAAAGTGATTACCGCGCTCTTGCTGCCTAGCCCAATGCTGCGAGTGTTGCTCACTCATAAGGGTTTTCCCGTAAACCAACGTGCCAACATGCCAAAGAAAAGTTTGGCATGCATTTTGCTAATCAGCCAATTATCTGCCCAAGCCTGAAAATGTGATACGCCTCCTTGCTCATAATGCACCGGCGTGTTCACCCAAATAAATGGGATTTGATACCAATGAGCTTTAATCAGAATTTCAATATCGAAATCCATTCTATCTCCAAGCGGTTCGTTTTTAAGTAAATTTTGCAAAGTCTTGAGCGGATAGAGGCGAAAGCCGCACATCCCATCTTTAATAGCAAAAGAGTGGGTATGAATGGCATTCCAAAAATTCGTAATTTTACGTCCGTATAGGCGTGATTTAGGCGCATCATCGCCGTAAATCGGGCGACCGCAAATAAGTGCGGTCGGATTTTTTTGCATTTTTTCCAGCATTATTTTTACATCGGCAAGATTATGTTGCCCATCGGCATCAGCTTGCACGACATAATCAAATCCCATTTGTACGGCATACTCGAAGCCGCTTTTCATTGCCGCCCCTTTGCCGCCGTTTTGTGAGCGAAAATAAACAGAAACATCTTGTTGGTTTTGTAAGGCTTGTAAAGTTGCTTGGTGTTCGAGCGTCGAACCGTCATCCACCACCAAGACGGGTAAGCCGAGCTCTAAAAATTGTTGAACCACATTGCAAATTGTGCCGGAGTGGTTGTAGTGAGGGATGACCGCCAGTACCTTATACATTACAAGTTATCGTCCTGTTGGGTGAGAAAAACTCGGTTAAAATCCAAACGGCTGATTTTAGATTGACTATTGCGCGGTAGCTGTTGAGTAAAACGCCAAAAACGAGGAATAGCTGCCACTTCTTGCGATTGCATTAGAAAATGACGAAGTTGTTCAATCAATGCTCCCCGTCCTTGTTGATGATACGCTCGAATGCCTTCCTCTGTTAAGGCTACCCACGCGGCAGGGCGTGCTTTCTCAGGGTGTTGGGCGATGTAACAATCCGCTACCAAAGATTGTTGTAATAAATGCTGCTCAATACTGACTAACGAAATTCGCTTATCTCCAAACTTGATAATACGATCAATCCGCCCCAGTAGTTTAAATTTCTCACCGTAAAATTCTGCGGCATCGGCAGTTTGTTCTCGCTGATTAAGCCATTGGGAATCCACCCACAATGCACCTTGTTCATTCAATCCCACTTGGGTAAGAGGGGTCGGGCTCCAAAGTCCGTCACCAGCCCGAAAAGCAATCGCCCCGGTTTCCGTGCTACCATAGCACTCCACTACGGTTGTATTGAGTTTTTCCCGTAAAGCATTACCCACGTGAACGGGCAACACGCCGCCTGATGAAATAATGCCGCCAAGATTAAAATCGGCAAAACGTGAATCAGCCATATTTAAGTGGCTTAATAAAGCAGGGCTACTAATCCAAAGACATTTTTTGGCATGCAGACTCTCCGCTATCATGTATTCGGGATAAGGCAACTGTTGACGACCAATTGTCCAGCCCATCGCTAACGGCAGCATAATGCGATAAGACAATCCATAATGATGTTGTGCGGAAACACTTGAAACAACATGAAAATCCGCTGTGTTAAAAGGGATGGAAGAGACAATTGCTTGTGATTCAATCCACATTTGTTGTGCCGTTTTGCATAGAACTTTAGGTTCGCCACTGCTACCTGAAGTCTTCAACCAAATTTCCGTTTGATTTTCTGCATCAAAGAGCGGTCGATTTTCACTCACTTTTTGCAAAATCCCGTAACTTTCAAACCGCTTGTCATCAAATAAAAAATCGCTGTGCCGGGCAATCCACTGTTGGTTTTCCGGCAATAAGTTAGGCGGAAGTAAAATTCGAACATTAGCATTAAAACAAGCCAACATAGTACAAGCAAAACTGGCGGCGTCATCAAACCAAAATGCAACCGAATGTACATCGTCTTGTTTGAGTTGTGCCGTAATTTGTTGTGAACGTTCGGCAAAATCTTGCCATTTCCATTCAGGGTTTAATGCAATTAACGTGTTAGAAGTAAAATTATTCTTCATGATGTTTCTTCATATATTGGCGAACAATCCATTCTCCCGCCATTAATATGCCCATTAAAAGATACGAAATAAAACCGTTATATAATGCCCAATAATCAAGTAAATTGAAATAAATTGTAATACCTGAGATGGCAATGTTAAAGATAAAAAAGCCGCACCAAATCAGGGTAACTTTACGGGTGTAACGTACACCTTTTTCACTCAGGTTCGGTGTTTGCATACGGGCAAAACGTTCAATGATTGTTTGTTTTTGCCATAAACTTATGCCGAAAATAACCAACATCAAGCCGTTTATAATAATTGGATAACCATACATCATCTCATTTGTGTGGGTTATACCGATTATCGTCAATAATACAGCAATCCCCCATGAGAAATAACGCATAAAGGCTTGTTCATAAATTCCTTTTAATCCCCAAAAAAAACCGATAATAAAAGGCAGAAAAACCAGAATTTGCGGCTCCCGCCCCCATAACCAATAAACAGGGTAAGCAAGACTAACAAAAAATAAAACTAAATTGACAATGGTCTTCATTAAAACCACCTAGTTTACCAACACCGCCACACCACTACAGCACACTTCGTTTTCAGTGGTAAGTTGGAAAGTAACCTTACCTTTCGCTTCATCCCATTTAAGGTTTAATATAAATTGATCCGCAGGGCGAAGAAATTTTTGGAATTTTAGTTTATCAATGTGTGAACAAGTGTAGCGCTGCGGCACCAGTTTTATCATTTGCTCAAACACCCATTGCACCTCTACCACCCCCGGCACAAGCGGAAATTCAGTAAAATGATCTTTTAAATAAACCAAATCTAACGGCACTTTACCAACAGCCTGAAATGTATTGCCCTCATATTTTTCTTCTAACCAAATAGGTTCTTTGCAATCTTCCAAGAAAGTGCGGTTAAATTGCTGTTTGTTTATTTTTGATTGGCTATTACGGGGCAATGTATCCGTAAAACGCCAAAAACGTGGAATTGCCGCCTCTTCTTGAGAATATTTCAGACTTGTTTTTAAAACCCGAACCAATGCCCGATGACCTTTTTCACGTAAAAATGCAATGCCCTCTCGGTTCAACTCTACCCAAGAGGCTAAGCGTTTTTTCTCTGGATGCTTAGCAATATAGCAATCATTCACCCAGTTGTGTCGGGTTAATATATTTTCGACGCTAACCAAAGAAATTCGTTTATCACCAATTTTCACAATACGATCAGAACGCCCCAGCAAGAGAAAACCGTCGTTTTCAAACTTCACGACATCAGCGGTTTGTTCTCGTTGGGAAAGCCAACTTCCTTCAATCCATAATTCTCCTTGCTCATTAGAGCCAAGCCGACTTTCAGGTAAAGATTGCCATAAACCGATACTTTCACGGGTAGCTATTGGCCCCGTCTCAGTACTACCGTAAATTTCAATAAGCGGTACATCATGGCGGATAGTTTGCGATAAATCCTCCGCCAACATACCACCCGATGAAATAATACCAATTATACTTTGTGGCAATTTAGCCTGCTTCCATTCCATACTTGCTAACATTGACGGACTACTCACCACCACAGCCGATTTACATGGCTTCGCTTGTACAAAAATACATTCCGGATAAAACTGTTGAACACGTCCAATCTGCCAGCCTTTCACCAATGCCATCATAATATGTACGGTTAAACCATAAATATGCTGAATACTCACCGTGCTAACCACTGTTGTGGTATTACCATTCGCAAAAGGCAAGCTTTGTGCAAGCACATTAGCACCAAGCCACATTTGCCGCGCAGTTTTAACAATGGTTTTGGCTTCCCCCGTACTACCTGAGGTTTTTAGCCAAATTTGAGTTTGATTGTTGAAGTCAAAGAGCGGTCGATTTTGTGTAAGTTTTTGAAAAGGCTCCAAAGCAAATTCATCAAATTGAAAGGCGTTCTCCAATTCCACTTCGCGATCAGTAATCCAACATTGAGCATGTTGATTTACCCATTGAATACTTTCTTCTGTAAAATTAGAGGGAAATAATACGCGAACATTAGCATGCCATGCCCCGAGTAATAAGCAAGCCAACTTCGCGCCATCTTCCATCCAAACGGCAATAGAACGAAATTGGCGAGTGCTGAGCTCCGCAGAAATTTGAAAGGCTCGTTGCTCAAAATCCGCATAGCTCCAAGCCGGTTGATTAGCAACGAGATCTGAAGGTAGATAGGCCGACATCACACAGAATTTTGTTGTTTTAACACCGCTTGCACCACATCATCTACAGTACGCACATTGCGAAAATCTTCCGCCTGTAATTTATGTCCCGTTTTTCGTTTGATATGATCAATCAAGTCAATAGCATCAATACTATCAATCTCCAATTCTTCGTAAAGATTTGTTTCCGGTTTAATTCGCTCCGGTTCAATTTCAAACAGCGATTGAAGCGCTTCGCTGAGTAAATCTCTTATTTCTTGTTCAGTCACAATCACACTTCCCCTTTTTTACTACGAATAAATTGTGCCAATGTTGCGACACTTTCAAAATGTTCACGTAATTGATTTTGTTCGCTATCCAGCTGCAAACCAAATGTTTTTTGTACCGCCAAACCTAATTCAAGCGCATCTACCGAATCAAGCCCTAAACCCTCATCAGAAAATAATACCGTATTGTCTTCAATATCATCTATAGAAACATCTTCTAGTGCAAGACTATCAATAATTAGTTGTTTAAGTTGTTGTTCGAGTGTCATTTTCATCATCCTTAGTTTGAGAGTTAAAATAATGTTGTAAATATTCAGTTAATCGGCGAGAAGCAATCGGCAATGGTTTTTCCTCCAGCCAATCCTTCGGATTGATGTCTTCTCCCACAATGAGCTCATATTGAATACGTTTTTCCGGTAGCTGATACCAAGGCTGTCCTTTTTTAAAATTCAACGGATTCATTCTAATGACGATTGGAGTAATGACATTTGCACTACGCAAACCAATAGATACAGCACCACGATTGAGTTTAACTTCACTATCCCATCCGGTTCTCGTGCCTTCCGGGAAAAGCAAAATAGCTTGTTCTTTCAGCACCTCATCACATTCTTCCAGAAGTTCTAATGATTCGGTATTGGGTAAAAAACCGCAGGCTAAAATTTGGTTTCGCATTGTAGGATTATTCAGTAATTCTTTCTTCACAATACAATTCAGTTCGGGGGTTTTAGCGAGAATCAATACCACATCAAGTAACGATGGGTGATTTACTAACACTAGTTGCCCCTGACGCCCCAAACGTTCAAAACCTTGATATTTCACCTCAAGGACACCCGAAATTGTTAAATATCGGATGAAATATGCCCAAATTTTACTGACTAGACGACGAATTTTGAATTGGGTAGCCAAACTATTTGTTTTGTGATTTTTAGCATAAGGATAAAGATAGAGCTGAAATAAGCCACCAGCCACACCCCAAAAAAGAAAACCTAATGTGGTGGCAATAAAACGGCGAAGCCAATCTAGTTTTTTCCCCATTGCCATGTTCCTTTTATGCTACTTTTCGTTTGCCACTTTTTAATACTCAAGTACTGATGTTTTACCCAAGTTAATGCATTATCGGAACCTGAAGAATCCCCCTCGTACTCATCTAATACTAATGTATAATCATCGCCTTTTTCGACTAATAAACTTAACGCATAAGAAAAAGGTTGGCGATAGACAGGCGAAGCATTGTATAAATCCCCTAGAGGCGATTCCGCCACAACAACTAACACTTGCTTTATTCCTTCATTCAATAATAAATAGGCTTCTAACAAGGCGATCTCTAAATTATCCTGTTGAGCAGTTAATGCGGTGATTTCCGCCTTCACACCACTAAGTTCAGACCACTGCCCCACCAAAGCATTATGAACTGAAAGACTAAAGGAAGTGGGTGAAACATCTCCCTCTGTCAATAAACTATGCCAAAGCTCAAAATTACGATTAATTTCCCCATTTGAAGAGGCATAAACTACCGGGATATTTTTATTTTCTCCTAATAACTCCCACGCCGATTCAAAAAATAAACGAGCGGACGGGCTTAATCGGCGACGTTTTAACGGTGGTAAAAAAGTGAGCTTAGGAGAAATGTCTTCAAAATTAACCGCACTTTCTTGCCAAAAAACTTCTCCTCTTTTCCAATCGTCCGCCTCTAGTTTTTTAGAGCAAACAATTGCCCAGTTTTTAATATTGAATGAAAAGCGGCAGATTGACATAATTAATAATCTTTGAATAATTGACCAATCATAGTATCGGTTTGACCTTGCAAACCTACTTCGGCAACACGATCTTTTTCATCACCTTTACGAACATAAAGAACAAAACCAACTTCACTTTGATCTTTAACTTCCATTAAACGTAGTTTTGCTTTTGCCACAATGTTACGGTTACCTTTTACGCCAAAGGCTAAGATATAATCACACTTCGCTTCACCGGCATTAGCAATTGATTCGGAGGTAATATTTTTCTTTTTCAGGCTCGTTTTTAAATTTGCAACAAATTGATCCGGTGCGCCACGCGTGCTACCTTTTACACAAACATGTTTTACATTTAAAGCACGATTCACAGGTTTTAAACTACCTTCATCAACCCCACCCGCAGAACATCCAATTAAGCAAAATACCATTAACCCTAAAATAATGCTTTTCATCCTCTCTCCTTTTCTAATTTAAATCTTTAAAACCGACTAATTCTACCTAGCTAATTCATTGAAAGCAATGTAGATAATTTTAAATTAGGATAAAAATGTTATACTTAATTCCGATCTGAAATAAAGATCCCGTTTCAACTCATTTATCTTGGAGAACTCCCTATGAAACTCAGTGCAAAACTTGGCATTATTGTATCAACTTTAGCAATTGCAGCCTGCGCCCCACGCGATACAACCCACCATTTATCTATTAGTCAGGCATTAAAATCACCCGAGGCTTCAGAAGTGCTTAATCCGAATGTCAAACTTTATTTTGGTACACCGGCACCGGGCAAAGTACTTATCGCAAACTCAGTAACAAATAAAAAAACCAATGCGGCAAATAAAAGTGATGAGAAAGCATGCCAGTGGGTATTTCTATCTGCTGTAAAACAGTTGCAAGATAAAGCAGCATCAAAAGGGGCGACAAAAGTTGGAAATATTGTGAGCTACTATAAAAAGAACACTTTTAAAAGCCGTACGGAATACGAATGTCATGCGGGAAATATTATTAGCGGCGTAGCCCTTAAAGGAGATATTGTTAAATAAACTAGTCTCTCTTATAAAAAATGCGGTTGAAAATCTACTTATTTTTCAACCGCACTTTCTTTTTTAAGAGAATATTAAATAACGGACTCCAATGCCCAAAGTTCTTGCAAACTTTCACGTCGGCGGATTAAATGTGCTTTATCGCCATCCACTAATACTTCGGCTGTACGCGGACGGGAATTATAGTTAGAAGACATACTCGCACCATAAGCGCCGGCAGAACACTGTGCGATATAATCCCCCTCGGCAATAGCCAGTTCTCGCTGTTTGCCTAAAAAATCCGAGGTCTCGCACACCGGTCCGACGACATCATAAACCGCCTTTTTACGCCCTAAAGTGCGGTCAATTTCCACTATATTCATGTAGGCCTCATACAATGCCGGGCGAATCATATCGTTCATACCGGTATCCGTAATAGCGAAATTGCGGCTTTCATTACTTTTCAAATACTGCACTTTTGCTACCAAAATGCCTGCATTGGCGGTAATTGCCCGCCCCGGCTCAAAAATAATTTCAAGATCCTTATAATCCTTTAATTTTTCCAACAAGGCTTTGGCATACTCGCTGGGATGAGGTGGGTTTTCATTTGTATAAATCACCCCTAAACCGCCTCCTAAGTCCAAATGTTTCAAGGCAATGCCATCTTGTTTGAGTTGTTCCATTAACACAATTAGACGATCTGTCGCATCCAAAAACGGTTGTAATTCGGTAAGTTGAGAGCCGATATGACAATCCATTCCAGTAATTTTTACATTCGGCAAACTGGCCGCCAATCGATACACTTCGCGAGCTTCATCGACGCTTATACCGAATTTGTTTTCTTTTAATCCGGTGGAAATATAAGGGTGAGTATGGGCATCCACATCCGGATTCACACGCAAGGAAATAGGAGCAATTTTTCCCATTTCTCCGGCAATGAGGTTAATGTGGTTAAGTTCGGAAACCGACTCAACATTAAAGCAACGGATGCCGACTTCTAACGCACGCATAATTTCTTCACGGGATTTTGCCACACCGGAAAATACGATCTTCGATGCCTCACCACCGGCCGCCAATACACGTTCCAATTCGCCTTGCGAGACAATATCAAAACCTGAGCCTAATTTTGCCATTACACTTAATACACCAATATTGGAACAAGATTTAACGGCAAAACAAATTAAATGGGGATGTGAACCTAACGCCTCATTAAACGCATGCCAATGACGTTCCAGTGTCGCACGGGAATAGATATAAAGCGGCGTACCAAATTGTTCGGTGAGTTGTTGTACCGGCAGTTGCTCGGCATAGAGTCGATTATTTTGATATTGGAAAAAATTCATTTCATTTCACCAATTATTGATTTTGTTGGGTTTGATCTTTTTCCGGAAAATACAATGGTCCTTTCACCCCACAACCGGTTGTTAACGCACAAACTGCACCTAGAACTAAAATTGACAATAATTTTTTCATTTTCTCTCTCTCACTCATCGTTAAATCCGCCTTTCACAAGGGGGCAAAAGGCTTTATAATCTGCCGCATTCTATCAGATTTGAAAGGAAAAACTTTATGAAAGTTGCAGAATTTCATCAAAATATTGAACAAATTTGGCAAAAAATTGAAGAAGAATTAGAACAACAAGATGCCGATGTCGATTGCGAAACCCAAGGTGCCGTATTTACCATGACCTTTGGTGACCGTACACAAGTTGTCATCAATAAACAAGAACCTTTGTTTGAACTTTGGCTTGCCAGTAAATTAGGCGGTTTTCATTTTGCCTTCAAAAACGGCGAGTGGATTTCTAATGACAGTAAAAATTTTTGGGATAGTTTAACGGAAGCCTGTGCGGCACACGGTGAAACTGTTACATTCTAGTATGTCCAATCTTTCTCCTCCCCCAAAAACACCGAAAAAACCAACCGCACTTTCCGTGCTAAACTCGGTATTCGGCTACCAATCTTTTCGCAAAGGGCAGGAAGAAGTCATCAATGCCGCACTAAATGGGCAAGATACGTTGGTGGTGATGGCAACGGGAAACGGTAAATCCCTTTGTTATCAAATTCCTGCGCTCTGTTTCGATGGACTTACACTAGTGATTTCTCCTCTCATTTCGTTGATGAAAGATCAAGTGGATCAATTACAGGCTAACGGTATTGAAGCGGCGTTTCTTAACTCAAGTCAAACACCTGAACAGCAACAACTGGTGCAAAATAAGCTAATTTCCGGGAATCTCAAACTCCTTTATATTTCACCGGAAAAGGTGATGACAAACAGCTTTTTTCAACTGATTTCCTATTGCCAAGTCAGTTTTATCGCCATTGATGAAGCACATTGTATTTCTCACTGGGGTCATGATTTTCGCCCTGAATATACTCAACTCGGCGGATTAAAGGCCAGCTTTCCGAATGCCCCGATTATGGCGCTCACCGCAACGGCGGATTATACGACACGGCAAGATATTCTCACCCATCTTAAACTGCAAAATCCGTACAAATATGTGGGTAGTTTTGATCGCCCTAATATTCGTTATACATTGGAAGAAAAATTCAAACCGATGGAGCAACTGACCCGTTTTGTATTGGCCCAGAAAGGCAAAAGCGGTATTGTTTATTGTAACAGCCGTAATAAGGTCGAACGGATAGCGGAAAGTTTACGCAATAAAGGTATATCAGCTGCGGCTTACCACGCCGGAATGGAAACCACACAGCGCGAACGCGTACAGCAGGATTTTCAACGCGACAACGTGCAAGTGGTAGTGGCAACCATTGCGTTTGGTATGGGGATCAATAAATCCAATGTACGTTTCGTCGCACATTTTGACTTACCACGCAGCATCGAATCCTACTATCAAGAAACCGGTCGTGCAGGGCGGGATGACTTGCCCGCCGAAGCTGTATTATTTTACGAACCGGCAGACTATGCTTGGTTACAAAAAATCTTACTTGAGAAGCCGGAAACACCTCAACGACAAATTGAGCAACATAAATTAGAAGCCATTGGTGAGTTTGCCGAAAGCCAAACTTGCCGCCGTTTGGTGTTGCTTAATTATTTCGGTGAACATCGCCAAACACCCTGCAATAACTGCGATATTTGTTTAGATCCACCAAAAAAATATGATGGTTTAGTAGATGCGCAAAAAGTCATGTCCACTATTTACCGGGTGGGGCAATGTTTTGGGGCACAATATGTGATCGGCGTATTACGAGGAATGCAAAATCAAAAAATCCTCGAACGGCAGCACGATAAACTCAGCGTTTATGGCATTGGTAAAGATAAAAGTAAGGAACATTGGCAATCGGTGATTCGCCAGTTGATTCATCTTGGTTTGATACAGCAGGTGATTGGCGAGTTTAATACCACGTTGCAACTCACTGAAAATGCCAAACCCATACTAAAAGGAGAAGTTCCTCTGGAGCTTGCAATGCCGCGTATTTCTGCGGTTAGTAAAATGGCTCATAACCCACAACGAAATGCTATGATCAATTACGATAAAGATCTGTTTGCCCGTCTGCGCTTTCTACGTAAACAAATTGCCGATAAAGAAAATATCCCGCCGTATATCGTGTTCAATGATGCAACATTACAGGAAATGGCACAATATATGCCAACATCTAACATTGAAATGTTACAAATTAACGGCGTGGGCACAATAAAATTAGAACGATTTGCTCAGCCCTTTATAAGGTTAATTAAAGAGCATAAAGCGATTTTGGCGAAAGCTTAAGATAGAAACAAAAAGTGCGGTCAAAATTGACGATATTATGGCGCAGTTACACAAACTTAAGTTTTATCTCATTGGTAGGGACGCCACGCTGGCGTCCGCCATACAGCCTTTTATTTTTACGGACGCCAGCGTGGCGTCCCTACATTCCTACAATAATACCGTCAATTTTGACCGCACTTTTTTCTCCTACACCTCCATCGACATACAAAGTAAAGTCAAAGGATGAATGCAGGTGATACTAGAGGACATATCAATTTGCCATTTACAGGTTTGACATTCGGAAATGACATAATCAAATCTGCCTTCATTAATATTATCAAATAATGTTTTGCCGATAGATTGTGCGGTGTCGTAGTTTTCCGCTTTAAAGCCGTAAGTACCGGCTATGCCGCAACATTGTGACGGTAACATAATGATTTCCAAGCCCGGAATTTGTTTCAACACTTCCAGGGTGTAAGGCGCCCAACCGGCTTTCTCCACATGGCAAGCCGTATGATACGCCACCCGTAGTTTAACCGGCTTAAGGGGTAAAGTTTTACCCTCTTTAAAAAGCCGATACAGGAAAGGCGTCACCATGTGGATGTGCGGGCGTACTTTGGCATTGTCGATGCCTAAAATATGATGATATTCATCCCGTAAATTTAAGGCACAACTCGAGGCTTCACTAATCACCTCTAAGCCTTTTTCATCCACCATTTTACCAATGTGGTCGGTATTGAATCGGGCAATGCTACGGGCCCGTTCAGGAAAGCCGTTCACGGTTAAAGGCAAACCGCAGCATTTTTCTTTTTCCAACAACATCACGCCAATCCCCATCGCATTGAAAACTTTAAGAAATTCCTTGCCTAGTTGAGGATTGTTATAGTTCACATAACAGCCGTGAAAATACGCCACTTTGCGTTCAAACTTTTTCTGTTCTTCCAAAGCATTTTTCATATACCAGCTACGGAACGTGCCAAAAGCATATTTTGGCAAGGTTCTTTTTTGGCTGATATTAAGGGTTTTCTCGAGAACAAATTTTGTGGCGCTTAATCCGGTGATAGTATTCACAATAGGTGCAAGAGGCGTATTGAGCTTGCCCATTATATCGGTATTACTCAAAATGGCATCACGCAGCTTGTTGGTCAACGTTTTTTTCTGTTGCGCCAAATGATTATTACGCGCCCGAACAATAAGATCCCCGATTTTAACATCAGACGGACAAGCTACCTCACAGCGTTTACAGTTGGTGCAATATTTAAGGGCTTCATCATAAAGTTCGGCAGATTTTAAACGTAAACGCTCACCATCAGGCCCCGACTGTTTCGGACCGGGATAAAGCGGATTATTACGTGAAACCGGACAGACTGCGGTACAGGCGGTACATTTAATACAGCTTTCAAAACTTTCATCAATATATTGATGGCTTGCCGGCGAATTAAGGGACTGTTTCGCACTGTCGATTAATCGTTGAATATTCATACTCATATCGCCTCCTTATTTCGCCAGAATTTCTTCCGCAACCGCCAAGGCAGTCACTACCGCCACTCCGGAACCACAGCCAAGCTCTAAAGCATTAAAGCCGCCAATCACATTCCCCACGGCATATAAATTCGTTAAAAATTGACCGCTCTTTTGCACTTGGCAATGTTCGTTAATCACCACGCCGGCAGATTGATAAGGTTGAGGGTTAGAAAAACGACGATCCGTCCAGCTAAAGCGGTCATTAGCCTCAAATCTTTCAGCTCCCGTAATATCCGAATAAAATACCGGTTCAAAAATTTTATCGAACTCCGCCACTAACCCCTTACTGAAGAAACTGCCTGATGCAAGTATAAAATTATCGGCAACCATTTCTTCGTCATTGTGTAAACGGGTCATCACACAACGCACTCGGTTACCTTCAAAATGTGCTTTCACAGCATTATCACCATTCATCATTAAGCCCCCGAGGGATTCAAATTTGCGACGTAATTGAATACGTTGCCGCATACCCAATAGTGAAGGAGGAAGGGTCGGTAATTCAAATAAGGCGAGCTTTGTTGCCTTACGAAGTGCGGTCATAAACTCTTGATTTTCCAAACCGAAACAAGCCGGTAAAAATACGGCGTCTGCACCTTGTGCGGATTCCGCAATTTCTGTCACTAAATCGTCAAAAGCCAATTTATGTTCTAAAAGTTGTGCGATATTCACACTGCGAAACTCCCGTGAATTTTCACGAAGTTCGTCCAGTTGTGGGATATTCAAGAAACCACTGCTCACCTCGCAATGAGCGAACTGTGGGTTAAGCACTAAATTCGCCGATAAAAGCTGAGGCTGAAAATCGTGATAGCCTTCAATACCAAGCACCGTAATACGTTTATGTGGAAAAGCTTCATTACCCTCGACTGCCGGAACACTATTCGGGGAAAGCCACGTGCCACGCAAACTGCCAAGCCCGGTTACCCGTAGGTGGTTTTTTTCGCCATCACCAATTAAATCAAGGTTGATAGATTGAGCTAAAGCTTCAAATTCCCGAGCCTTACTCATCACTTTTTCTGTGCCCAATAAGCTATATGGGTGTGAGGGTAATGTCGTGCAAAGTGCGGTTAAATTTTCTTGCAAATTTTCCACCGCACTGCCTGACGGCATACGGCTTAATAAATCAAAGGAACCGGAGGCGAAATCCATCGCGGCTTGACCGTTATTGATAATCACACATTGCTTACCGTTTTGTTGAAGGGCGATGCCACAAGTTAAGCCGGCCAAACCGCCACCAATAATCACTACATCAAAATTCATTGCTATCCGTCCCCTGTTGTGCTTGTTCTTCAAGCGGTTTCACATCATTCAAGCCCAATACGCTGCCATACATCCAAGCTGTAAATTCCGCTTCCCGAATAGCCTCCCCCCAAGCGATGGGTTCAATGCCACGCCAACGTTCTTCCATAAACGCATTGAGTTGGGTGGTCGATTGACGTGGAGTTGCAACCTCAAAACGGCTCATTAATCCCGCGGCACGACAGGCGCAAAGTTCCGCTTGACATGTTCCCATACCGACTCGGGTACGGCGGCGTAAATCCACCAGATTGTGAACGTCCAGCTCATCCACCGCATAACGTACTTCCCCGGCAGTGACCGCTTCACATTCACATACCATAGAACGGTCTAAACGCTCTTTGTCTAGCAAACGAGTGGCGCGAGAACCATGGCGATACACAGCGGAATAACGAATAGTACTCGGCAACGAAATTACTTTTTGATTGGTTTCTTGGCGGCTTTCCGTCGAACCCGGCAATGGTTGTTCTGCCGTCACGCAACGGGCTGTTTTATTGAGTTTTTTGCACACTAAATCCGTTGCCCATTCTGCCATTAAACGATAAGTCATCAATTTACCGCCGGTGATGGTAATAAAGCCGTCCAAACCGTCACGTTCCGCATGATCTAGCAAGACAATACCACGGCTGACATTTCGACCTGAAGGATCATCATCCGTTGCCACCAATGGACGCACCCCTGCATAGGCACGCAACACACGGGTATGTCGCAAACTTGGTGCGAGTTTTTCTCCTTCACGGAAAAGAATATCCACTTCTTCCGGGGTCACTTGCATATTATCGATTTGATCATAAGGAATTCGACTAGAAGTCGTACCAATCACACAAATGGTATCACCCGGCACGAGAATATCGGCATCAGCAGGTTTACGGCAACGGTTAATCACCATTTTATTGATACGATGCCCCATAACGAGTAACGCCCCCTTTGCCGGAAACATTTTTATTTTGAGATCGGCATATTCCGCAATCCCTTGCCCC
This sequence comes from Rodentibacter sp. Ppn85, assembly GCF_001999335.1. Taxonomy (GTDB): domain Bacteria; phylum Pseudomonadota; class Gammaproteobacteria; order Enterobacterales; family Pasteurellaceae; genus Rodentibacter. Next base: position 30,110 of record NZ_MLHS01000022.1, read on the forward strand.
CAGATCCCACTGGCATTTACAACGAGCGGGGCAAAAAATTGGCGTTTAATTTTGTTTTTATGATCGTAAACATCCACACCAATAACTTTCTCGCCTTCCCGAATAAGATTTTTCACTTCGCAATAGGTGAATATTTTTGCGCCGTTTTCTACCGCATCCATCATGTTGGAAGCAGTTAAACGAAAAGGATCAATAGAACCGTCCGGTACCACAACAGCCCCTACTAAATGAGGATTAACGGAAGGTTCCATAATCCTTGCAAGCTTAGGATCAACGGCAACCGCCTCAATACCGGATTGTGTACAGCTTTCAATGAAATTTTTTTGATAATCGAGGGAATCTTCAGGTAAAGTAATAAATAAGCCCTCGGTTTCGTCCACACAATGCCGTGCGATTTTGCGTAAGATACGATTTTCTTTGATACATTCTTCCGCTGATTCTCGATCGTTCACCGCATAGCGCGCACCGCTATGTAAAAGTCCATGATTACGACCCGTTGCACCGGTAGCAATATCCCGACGCTCCAGCAAAATACAATTAATGCCGCGTAATGCACAATCACGCGCAATACCCGCACCGGTTGCACCACCACCGATTATAATCACATCCGCTGACAAGGAAGAAAAGTCTCCAACATCTTGATATAAATTAGGTGATAACCCCATGTTTACCCCCAGAGCCCACAATGAATGATAAAAAATAAGTTCGTCTCGGTTGATTGTAGAGAATAATGATTAAATTAACAACATATTGAGCGAAAAAGAAAATATATTTGTGAGGAAGATCACTATATTTTCGCACTCGCTCATATGAACATGATTTTTTTGTGAACAACTTCACATTTTTTAACTCGAAAACTTTCTTATTTTTTATTTTTCATTATTATGCACGCTGTCCCTTTCTTTTTTGTTCAGAAAGGAAAATCATAATTATAAATGTTGGAGAAAAATTATGTTTGGACCATTTAAACCCGCACCTCACATTGTTGAGCTTCCTGCGGAAAAAATTGATTCTACCTATAAACGCTTACGTTGGCAGGTATTCGCAGGGATCTTCTTTGGTTATGCCGCTTATTATTTTGTACGTGCAAACTTTGACTTGGCTCAAAAAGGTTTAATCGAAGCCGGTATGTATAACAAGGCGGAATTGGGTCTTGTCGGTACGGCTGCCGGTTTGGCTTACGGTTTATCAAAATTCTTTATGGCAATGCTTTCGGATCGTTCTAACCCGAAAGTATTTTTACCGTTCGGTTTATTGTTATCCGGTTTATGTATGACCATGATGGGTTTATTTCCATGGGCAACATCCGGTATCGTTGTCATGTGGATTATGATCTTTTTAAACGGTTGGTTTCAAGGAATGGGCTGGCCTCCATGCGGACGTACTATGGTTCACTGGTGGTCTAAATCCGAACGTGGAACCATTGTTTCTATTTGGAATACCGCACACAACCTCGGAGGCATGGTGCCAGGAGCTATGGTACTTCTAGCTGGTGCAATTTATTTTAGCACACACGGTGTTGAAGCAACGGCAAAAGATGTATGGCAACAAGCCCTTTACTATCCGGGTATCGCCGCTATGATCATCGCCATTCCAATTTATCTTGTGATGAAAGATACCCCACAATCTTGTGGCTTACCGCCGGTTGAAAAATGGCGTAATGACTATCCGGACGACTATAACGAAAAAACTTACGAGCACGAGCTTTCTACCAAAGAAATCTTTATGACTTATGTCTTGAAAAACAAATTATTGTGGTACATCGCTATTGCTAACGTGTTCGTTTACTTAATCCGCTACGGTGTGTTGAAATGGTCTCCAGTTTACCTAGGTGAAGTAAAACATTTCAATATTAAAGGTACGGCGTGGGCATACACTATTTATGAATTGGCAGCTATTCCGGGTACATTATTATGCGGTTGGGTGTCTGACCACGTATTCAAAGGTAAACGCGGATTAACCGGGTTCATCTTTATGATCTTAACCACAATTGCTGTTGTAGCACTCTGGAAAAACCCGGCTACGCCTGAAACAGAGATTGCCAGCTACAGTGCATGGTATGAAAACCCATATCAATTAACCGATTTCATTTTAATGACGACTATTGGCTTCTTAATTTATGGTCCGGTTATGTTAATCGGTTTACACGCCCTTGAGCTTGCGCCAAAAAAAGCTGCAGGTACGGCAGCTGGTTTCACCGGCTTATTCGGTTATTTAGGCGGTACCGTATCAGCCTCTGCCGTTGTAGGCTGGGCGGCTGAATACTACGGCTGGGATGGCGGTTTCTACGTTATGATCGCCGGCGGTATCCTAGCAGTGTTATTACTTCTCAATGTAATGATTGAAGAAGGCAAACACAAAGCAAAATTAGGTGATACCTACGGTACGAAATAATTCGTGTCAAAAAGGCGACAAGCAAGTGCTGAAGAAGTCGCCTTTTTTCTTTAATAAATCCTTAATATTAATGGATTATATTGATTCAATATTATTCATTCACGAAAACAGTCTTAAAATTAACCGCACTTCTTCAAGGAGAAATATTGATGAAACTTAAAACATTAGCCTTTTCTTTACTAGCCACTAGTGTATTAGTCGGCTGTAGCAGTCAATCTTCAATTATGGCAAGTAATATGAAATCAGAAAAAATCATTATCGCTCACCGTGGTGCAAGCGGCTACTTACCAGAGCATACACTGGAATCCAAAGCGCTTGCCTTCGGTCAACAAGCGGATTATTTAGAACAAGATTTAGCCATGACAAAAGATGGTCGCCTAATTGTCATTCATGACCACTTTTTAGACGGCTTAACCGATGTGGCGAAAAAGTTTCCGAACCGTCACCGTAAAGACGGTCGTTATTATGTGATTGATTTCACCTTAAAAGAAATTCAAAGTTTGAATATGACAGAAAACTTTGAAACCAAAGACGGTAAACAAGTTGCCGTTTATCCGAACCGTTTCCCACTTTGGAAATCTCATTTCAAAATCCATACCTTTGAGGACGAAATTGAATTTATTCAAGGTTTAGAAAAATCTACCGGTAAAAAAGTGGGTATTTACCCTGAAATTAAGGCGCCTTGGTTCCATCACCAAAACGGTAAAGATATTGCCGCCGAAACACTCAAGGTATTGAAAAAATACGGTTATGACAAAAAAACCGATAGAGTTTATTTGCAAACCTTTGATTTCAATGAGTTAAAACGCATCAAAACCGAATTACTACCGAAAATGAGGATGGATTTGAAATTAGTTCAATTAGTGGCATACACCGATTGGCACGAAACCGAGGAAAAAAATGCTCAAGGCAAATGGGTGAACTACGATTACGATTGGATGTTCAAACCGGGAGCGATGGCAGAAGTAGTGAAATATGCGGACGGCGTGGGGCCGGGTTGGTATATGTTAGTTGATAAAGAAAAATCGAAAGTCGGCAATATCCAATACACCCCTCTAGTGAAAGAATTAGCACAATATAATGTGGAATTACATCCTTATACCGTGCGTAAAGATGCCCTACCGGAATTTTTTACCGATGTGAATCAAATGTATGATGCGTTGCTGAATAAAGCCGGGGCAACGGGTGTATTTACCGATTTCCCTGATACCGGAGTTAAATTTTTGAAAGGTAACCAATAATTTTTCTGTGCGTAAAAAAAGAACCCAAATAAATTGGGTTCTTTTTATATATCTGAAAAAGTGCGGTTGATTTCCAACCTGTTTTTCACTTTAGTTACATCACTACCGCATAAACTACAGCTGCCAATAATGAGCCGATGATTGGTCCCACAATCGGCACCCAGCTGTATCCCCAATCTGGTTTAGTACTTAATTGACGACTTAGGAAAAGCCCTAAGGTTAAACGCGGCCCAAAATCCCGTGCCGGGTTGATGGCATAACCGGTTGTTCCTCCTAAACTCAAACCTATCGCCCAAACCAGAATCGCAACAGGTAATGCACCGATAGAGCCTAAACCAATAGGCGTAGCTTCCGTTGTGCCCGGCAAGGTAATATCAGCCCCAACGATATAGAAAATCACAAAGATCAAGACAAAGGTGCCGATAATTTCACTCACAAGATTGCTTGGATAGTGACGAATTGCCGGCTCCGTACAGAAACAAGCGCGTTTTGATCCTTCATTTTCTGTGGCTAGGAAATGGTCGCGATACACCATATAAACCAACAACGCTCCCGCCATACCACCAAAAATTTGAGCGACAACATAACCCGGTACTAAGCCCCAGTCGAACGCGCCTTTTGTGGCAAGCCCTAAGGTAACAGCAGGATTCAAATGCGCACCACTGTAAGGCCCAGCGACAACAACCGCCACATACACGGCAAATGCCCATGCGGTCGTAATCACAATCCAACCGGAACTTTGCCCTTTTGTTTTATCCAGGCAAACATTGGCAACCACACCATTCCCTAGCAAAATCATAAGAGCGGTGCCGAAAAACTCTGCAAAATAAGCATTCATAAGAGAATCTCCATCGAATAGTTGAAGAAAGCACTTCTAAATAGGATCTATAGCAATTTTGCCGACGACACCGGTAAAACTCCACGAAGAAGTGCAAGTAAGCAATTATGTTCGTATTCGTTCAAAGTTGGGAAACTCAATGTGAGTAGCATTTATTATCTTCTAAAAACCCTACTCTTCAAGTAGGTATTCCAATTAAATTTTAGAAATGCGAGCTTGATCACATAATTTATCGAAAAAGAAAATTTTTTTGTGATCACTGTCATAAAATTGCAAAATGGGTATTTAAATTCGGTGGTAATTCGATTAGCTTACGAGCGCAATTTGTTCGTTTTTAGTTCAAAACATTCGTTTACAATAAAAAACGCACCGCCAAGGAGTTTTATCATGACCGACAAAAAATACATTATTGCTTTAGACCAGGGCACAACCAGCTCTCGAGCCGTACTATTGGATCATAACGCTAACATTGTTGAAATTGCCCAACGCGAATTTACTCAAATTTACCCGCGTGCAGGTTGGGTAGAACATAACCCAATGGAAATTTGGGCGACGCAAAGCTCCACCCTCAACGAAGTTGTTGCTAAAGCCGGAATTACCTCCGATGAAATCGCCGCAATTGGTATTACCAATCAACGTGAAACCACTATTGTGTGGGAAAAAGCGACAGGCGTACCGGTTTATAATGCCATCGTTTGGCAATGTCGTCGTACCGCTGACATTACCGATAAACTGAAAGCGGACGGTCACAAGGACTATATTCGTCACACTACAGGATTGGTAGTCGATCCTTATTTCTCCGGTACCAAAGTAAAATGGATTTTGGACAATGTAGAAGGTGCGCGCGAAAAAGCAGAACGTAGTGAACTGTTATTCGGTACTGTGGACACCTGGCTTGTGTGGAAACTAACTCAAGGTCGTGTTCACGTAACCGATTACACTAATGCCTCACGCACCATGTTATTTAATATTCACACCAAACAGTGGGATGACAAGATGCTTGAAATCTTGAATATTCCGCGTTCCATGTTGCCTGAAGTGCGTAATTCTTCTGAAATTTACGGTCAAACCAACATTGGCGGTAAAGGTGGTGTACGTATTCCGGTAGCAGGCATTGCCGGTGACCAACAAGCTGCACTTTACGGCCACTTATGTGTGCACGCCGGACAAGCAAAAAATACTTACGGCACAGGTTGTTTTATGTTGCTCCATACCGGTGATAAAGCGATCACCTCAAAAAACGGTTTGCTCACCACCATCGCCTGTAATGCTAAAGGCGAACCGGAGTACGCATTAGAAGGCTCAGTGTTTATTGCCGGCGCTTCTATTCAATGGCTACGGGATGAACTCAAAATTGTTCATGATAGTTTCGATTCAGAATACTTTGCCCAAAAAGTACCAGACAGCAACGGTGTTTATGTCGTACCAGCCTTCACCGGTTTAGGCGCACCTTATTGGGATCCTTATGCTCGCGGAGCTATTTTCGGGCTGTCCCGTGGTGCAAATCGTAACCACATTGTTCGCGCCACTCTTGAATCTATCGCCTATCAAACCCGTGACGTATTAGAAGCCATGCAATCCGATTCAGGCGAACGCTTACAATATCTCCGTGTCGATGGCGGAGCAACGAATAATAATTTCTTAATGCAATTCCAAGCGGATATTCTGGATGCAAATGTAGAACGCCCAGTGGTGAAAGAAGTGACCGCACTAGGTGCAGCCTATCTGGCAGGTCTTGCCACCGGTTTTTGGAAAGACTTGGATGAGCTTCGCGATAAAGCACGGATAGAACGTACCTTCACACCGGATAACGACAATGAAAAACGCGAACATCGCTATAAAGGTTGGAAAAAAGCGGTAAAACGCTCACTGGAATGGGCGAAGGAAGACTCAGAGTAGCATAAAAGTGCGGTGAAATTCACCGCACTTTCCACGTACTCCCCCACATCTTCTACTATTTTCTAAAAATAAGGCATAATTTCAGCAAAATTACGATCTATGATATGCTTAACGCCACAATATCAGAGGAAAAATTATGTCTGAAATTAAACTGAATTATCACAAAACCCATTTTCTTACGAGTGCCCCCAATATTCGTGCTATTCCGGAAGATAGCGGTATTGAAATCGCCTTTGCCGGTCGCTCAAATGCAGGAAAATCTACCGCACTCAATGCGTTAACAAATCAAAAAAACCTAGCTCGCACCTCTAAAACCCCGGGGCGAACTCAGCTTATCAACTTATTTGAAGTCGAACCAAACTGTAAACTTGTGGATTTACCGGGCTACGGTTATGCCGCTGTACCAGAGAAAATGAAAATCCAGTGGCAAAAATCCTTAGGGGAATATTTGCAAAAACGGGAATGTCTGGCAGGTTTAGTCATATTGATGGATATTCGTCACCCCCTGAAAGATCTCGATCAACAAATGATTGAATGGGCAGTATCGGCAAGTTTACCGGTATTACTCCTACTCACTAAAGCAGATAAATTAAGTCAAAGTGCACGTAGTAAACAAGTAAAAATGGTACGGGAAGCCATTCTTCCTTTCCAAGGCGATATACAAGTGGAAGCCTTTTCAGCACAAAATAAAATTGGTATTGATAAACTTGCGACAAAATTAGACAATTGGTTTTCAGTCGTTTTTGTGGAATAAAGTGTAAATATTGCGATCTTGCTCGCAAAAAAAGCGTGTAATGAATGATTTCATCGCACGCTTTTTTTATAGTATAAAAACTTTTTAAATGTTAACCGCACTTTTAGGCTCTCTATGTCCCTTGCTATCGTTTATAGTCGTGCCTCCATGGGTGTACAAGCCCCACTTGTTACAATTGAAGTCCATTTAAGTAACGGAAAACCCGGATTTACACTCGTAGGATTACCTGAGAAAACAGTCAAGGAAGCGCAAGACCGGGTGCGTAGTGCATTGATGAATGCACAATTTAAATATCCAGCAAAACGTATCACCGTGAATCTCGCACCGGCGGATTTACCTAAAGAAGGCGGGCGATTTGATCTACCCATTGCTATTGGTATTCTTGTGGCATCCGAGCAGCTAGACGGCAGTCGTTTAAAACAACTTGAGTTTGTTGGAGAGCTGGCTCTAACAGGTCATCTGAGAGGAATTCACGGTGTCATTCCGGCCATTCTCGCCGCACAAAAATCCAAACGTGAACTGGTTATTGCTCAGCAAAATGCTAACGAAGCCTCACTCGTTTCGGAACAAAATACCTACTTTGCTCAAACTTTACTTGATGTTGTGCAATTTCTCAATAATCAGAAAACGCTACCTCTTGCTACTGAATTAACCCATGAAAATGCGGTCAATTTCCACCATAATAATCACTTAGATTTAACCGATATTATCGGACAACAACATGCAAAACGGGCACTCACTATTGCTGCCGCAGGACAACACAATTTGCTTTTTCTTGGTCCTCCGGGAACCGGTAAAACGATGCTGGCAAGCCGTTTAACGACACTTTTACCGGAAATGAGTGTTCAAGAAGCAATTGAAACCGCTTCTGTAACAAGCCTAGTACAAAATGAATTAAATCTCCATAATTGGAAACAACGCCCATTTCGAGCGCCACATCATAGTGCCTCGCTGCCAGCATTAGTCGGCGGAGGCACTATTCCCAAACCAGGAGAAATTTCTTTGGCACATAATGGTGTTCTTTTTTTAGATGAACTACCGGAATTTGAACGAAAAGTACTTGATGCTTTGCGTCAACCGCTAGAAAGTGGCGAAATTGTTATCTCACGAGCCAATGCAAAAATTCAATTTCCTGCACGTTTTCAACTAGTGGCAGCAATGAATCCCAGCCCAACAGGACATTATACCGGCACACATAATCGCACTTCACCGCAGCAAGTCATGCGCTATTTAAATCGATTATCCGGGCCATTTTTAGATAGGTTTGACTTATCCATAGAAGTACCGTTATTGCCACAGGGGAGTTTACAACATTCGGGCAATCGAGGCGAAACCAGTGAACAAGTTCGGGAAAAGGTATTAAGGGTACGGGAAATTCAATTAGCCCGAGCAGGAAAAATCAATGCTTATTTAACCAGTAAAGAAATTGAACGGGATTGTAAATTGAATGAAAAAGAAGCGTTATTTCTTGAAAACACATTAAATAAACTTGGGCTTTCCGTACGAGCCTACCATCGCATTCTGAAAGTCTCACGCACTATTGCCGATCTTCATGGAGAAAAACAAATCTCCCAACTTCATTTAGCAGAAGCATTGGGCTACCGTGCAATGGATCGATTACTGCAAAAATTAAGCCATACGTAACCACATTCTAGAAACATATTAGTATGAGCTTGAAAAGTTTTATTTATTACTGTATTGAAAAATCTAAGGGCGTATATAACGCCCTTAGATTAGAAATAATCGGCAACAAATAACTTAATAATAAGAATGTTCCCCACGCTGATGTTCGGTAACATCTTTCGCCCCTTTTAATTCATTAGGGAATAAGCTGACAAGTTGTTTTTCTACGCCATCTTTTAATGTAACATCCACCATTGAACAGCCATTACAACCACCACCGAACTGTAGAACGGCATAACCGTTTTCCGTAATTTCAATCAATGTAATTCGACCGCCATGGCTTGCTAATTGTGGGTTTATTTGGGTTTGAATGACATACTCCACACGCTCAATTAATGGAGCATCGTCCGCCACTTTACGCATTTTCGCATTTGGTGCTTTTAACGTAAGCTGCGCGCCCAATTCTTCCGTCACATAATCAATTTCAGCTTCTTCCAAAAAAGGTAAACTCACCTCATCAACAAAGGCAGAAAAGGTATCATATTTCATTTCTACATCATTTTCTTCTACCGCACTCGGTGGGCAGTAGGACACACCGCATTCCGCATTTGATGTGCCCGGGTTCACCACAAAAATACGAATATTTGTGCCTTCTTCTTGAGTATCCAATAATTTGCGAAAATGCTCCTGCGCCGCTTTTGAAATAGCAATTTGTTCCATAAATATTCCTTAATACTTGAGAAAATTTGTCAGAAATGATACGCCTACCTCAGTATTTTTTCCACTTTTTTATCAAAATTACTCTTATCATTTAACCCGATTAGGCGCGTGCCAGCCCCCATACCTGAATTTCCTGAACACCTAGACCACGTAATAATTTCGCAATCTCATTAAGTGTACTTCCCGTAGTAATAACATCATCTACCAAAGCTACTCTTTGATAAGGAAAAGGTTTGGAAAGATCAATTTTAAAAGCGTTTTTCAAATTCTGACGACGTATCGCAGCACTTAAGCCACGTTGAGTATGCGTATGTTTCACCCGTTTAACAATATGGGATATACAAGGAATTTCAAGCCATCGACTGATAGTTTTCGCCAATAAATCAGCTTGATTATAACCGCGTTGCCATTGGCGGAGATGATAAAGCGGTACCGGAATAATCGCTTGAGGAAAAGTTAAACCATGGTTACGCCTTGCCTCATAAACAGACAATAAAAGCAAACGAGCCAAAGTACGATCAAGCCAAAATTGTTTTTGATATTTGAAACGATGAATTAAACGAGAAAGTGATTCATCATAGTGTCCGACAATTACCATACGATCCCAAGCAAATTCATTATTTCCACAACGACCACAATAGCGGCTGAAGTATTGCAATGGCGCACCGCACCCACCGCAATAGATATATTGTTGAATTTGTCTTTGACAAGTCGAACACAATCCGTTTTGACCTTGTTTTAATGAAGATTGACACAGCACGCAATTAAACTGAAAAAACGCACTAAAATCTAACCGCACTTTTATTTCCTTTTGTCTGCCGTTTTTTGTTTTAGCCCTTCTAAACTTTTGCCTTGTTTTAAAATGCGTGGCGTAACAAAAATTACCAACTCACGTTTTTGATGGCGTTCACTTTCTTTACTAAATAAACGCTTTACCAGCGGAATATCGCCCAACACAGGAACTTTATCAATCCCTTTCGTGATAGTGTCATGGAACACCCCGCCCAACACTATGGTTTCACCATCTTTCGCAAAAACCTGAGTGTTAATTTCCTGTTTATCAATGGACACAATCTCATTATTTTGTTGTCCATAGGATATCCGATTACCCGGTGAGTTTTGGCTAACCAATAAATCAAGTAGGATATTATTATCCTTAGAAATATGCGGTGTCACTTCTAAGCCTAATACAGCCTCACGAAACTCAACGGTTTGTACATCATTTTTGCCCTTTACTACATAAGGAATCTCAGTACCTTGCTTAATACTTGCACCTTTTTTATTCGTTGTCAGTAACCTTGGACTGGCAATAATCTCTACGTTATTTTCACGTTCAAGTGCGGTTAATTCCAAATCTAATAATCTCCCGTTAATTTTCGCCACTTGCAATGCGAGAGAACCCGCCGGAGCGGTATTAGTTGCAAAATTGACATTTAAATTATCCGCTATATTGGCAAAACCGTTAGCAACAAGACTACCACCCACTCTGTGTGCATTTTCCGTTGGCGTAAAAATTCCCCAACGCACACCTAATTCTTTGAGACTTTCATCTGTAATGGTTACAATACGAGCTTCAATAGCGATTTGTTCAATAGGTTTATCTAATTCAGCAATGAGTTTTACCAGATTTTTAACGGATTTTGCGTCATCTTGAATGATTAATAAATTACTACGATCATCAAAAGCAATACTCCCTGAAGCCGACAATAAAGATCCGATACCGGTGGTTAGCGATTTCATCACCTCTGATGCTTTCGCAAAATTCAATTTGATTGTTTTGCTCACAAGAAAAGGTTCAATCTGTTTTATGTTCTCCAACACTTCGTTCTTTGGAGGCAACAATGCCGTTTCAGAGAAAACCAAATCTTTTTTCCCTAAATAATAAATATCATCTTCTAGCCGTACAGAAAGCCCCTTCATTTTTGCGACAGAACGCAATACACGATCAAAATCCACATTATCTAGTTGCAATGAAAGCGAATCTTCCAATCCATCATCAATAATTAAGTTAGCCCCCTGCTCCAAAGCAAGCTCTTGTAAGCTAAATACCATCGGAGCCTGTTTCAGACGAATAGAGAAAACCTGATTTTCTTTAAATGCTGCCGCCAGTCCATTCCCACAACAAAAACACAGAAAAAAGAGACCACACTTTTTTATCCACACTTTCATATTTTCACCTAGAATCGAAGATCAAGTAGATCTGTTTGTTCACATCGTCCCGATTTTGAATACTGCAAATGAACGCTATCCTTGTGAATCTGTTGCAATAGATACCTCTCCTGCCCTAAACGCTGCCCTTGTTTAACAACAATTAATTGCTGATTAATATCTAAAAACCATGCCTCAGGCGACTGCTTGTAGAGAATGACCCCAACCAGTTTTAGCTGATTAAAAGGGCTTTCAGAAGCAAAAGAAGGTTCATTAAAAGCACATTTTGTTGTCTGTATTTTAGCCCCTTCTATTGGCTTCTTCTCTGATTGCCGTTGCAAATGATTAAAAGGATCGATTGCGATAACGTTTAGGCTAAAAAAAAGACAACATAAACTAAGTAAATGACGAAGTATTGACACGTTCTATTCCCTCAATGTTGAGTGGTAAAATTAAGTGACATTGCACTCTCCCTCCTTCCACTTTTTGCATATCCAATTGCGCAAAAAAAAGCGCCTTTTGCTGGGTTAAAAGTGCAGTAAGAAAATCATGTAAATATTGAAAATATCCTTCCAACCTAATCTGTAAAACAGGGCGGGATGAAAAATCCCATTGATAGGTAACAAGTTCAATTTCATCATTTAGCAGTTCATGAATCTGCTCATCCAATGCAATAATCCGTTTGGTTAATTGCGGAGATAATTCATGCCGCTCAGAATGCCGTTTGAGCGTGGCAAGCAATTTTTCTTGGTGTGTTAATTCGGTAGATTGTTTTATCACCTCTAATGTGATCGCTTGCCGCTGCCAATAACTTTGCCAAAGATCTAAAACAACAGAAAAATTAACCGCACTTAGACAACATATAAAAAATCCCCAGTGATAAATTTTTGGCAGCATTAAGCCTCTCTCAACAAAGGGATAACGTTGCTTGATGAACTTTTTCACTTTTTGTTCCCCCCTTATTTCTCATTCACTTCAGAAGAAAGATCAAACTGAAAAAACCAACGTCCTTGTTCGGGTTGAAATTGGGTGAGTTTGAAAGAGGCAAAATGCCTGTTTAAAAACTCACGAAATGTTTCAAATTCCTCTTTTGTCAAACAAAATCCATTAAGCCGAATCCCTTCCTCATTAAAACTCAATGTCTCTAGCTCCCCTTTTTCAAGAGGTAACCGGGGTAATAGCGAAATCACTTGTTCTACTCTATTCGGTGAAATTTCCTGTAATTCCGTTAAATTCCGTATGGTCTGCTTAACCTCGGTGATTTGCTGAACGGTTTCGGCGAGGCGTTTTTTCTGCTCTATAAAAAATTGCTGTTGGGTGTTCAATTCACCCTGTTGCTGCCGTTGAAATGCTGTCAATACAGCATATAGGGCAACCCCTACTATAAACACGGCAAACATTTTTACTATAAATAAGCACAATAACCGCTGATATTTCTCCAACCGCCAAGGCAGTAAATTAATCCCGTTCATCGCCCGCTCCACTTGAAGATGCTGTTAAGACAAGAGAATTATTCTGTACCCAATCTATTCGCCACAACGCGTTACCTAAAGCAATAAAAGGAATATCCGTTTTCACTTGCCGCCAATTTTTCGGTAAGTCAGTTTGCTCGACATTCGTCGTTTGATAAACATAGACATACTCAACTTCAACATTAAAACGTTGGCAAAATTTGCTACAAAGTGCGGTTAAATTTTCTGATGTTTGTAAAAGTTGTTGGCTATGAGCCGTATCCATAACGGCAAAACAATGAGATTCATCTTGATATAAATATAAAGCATTTTCTTGTACTTCCCCCAACAGAAAGCGAAATGCACGCATAATTGAGTGATGGGCAACATCTAAGACATTAAGTAATAATTCATCACAGATCCATTGGGTTTCATACGCTGTTTGCCGACGAATGGCGTAAATATCGAGACGAAAACCTTGTTTTAAATCAGTAGTGACATAATCAAACCAAAGTTCCTCAAGAGGAATAGGCAATTCTTCTTGTAAAATAAAACTGCACTGCTGCTCACACTCTTGTGTATTTAATGTATGAGGTAAAATTAAGTTTTTTGACCAGGTGAGATGAGGTGAAACACAACCGACGAAATACAACTGCAAGCGATTTTGTGGAAAATCCTGCATTACACGTGCTATTAATTGTGCTTTAACGTTTGTTTCACTCATCAAAAATGAAAGAAATTGAACTTGTTTTAGGTTATCTAACCAAACAAATTGTACATGGCTCTGTTGTTGATGCACACCAACTTGCACGATTTTCCGTTTTTTATAAGACATCAGTATATGCTTTTCCTATTATTTGGACGGTGAATCTTTTATACTTACCAGCCAAATCATAATTTGATTTTAGTTATGATCATCAATCAAGAGAGAATTCTACGATGCGGATCGCAAAATTAATATTTAGCAGTCTCTTAACCTTATGTATTTTAGGGTTAGTGATAGGGGGAGGATTATATATCCACCTCAAATCTGAATTACCTTCAGTGGAAAGTTTAAAAACCGTTGAATTACAACAACCGATGCAAATTTACACGACAGATGGGAAATTAATCGGGGAAGTTGGCGAACAACGCCGTATTCCGGTGAAATTAGAAAATGTACCACAACGTTTAATAGAGGCATTTTTAGCTACGGAAGATAGCCGTTTTTATGATCACCACGGTTTAGATCCGGTGGGGATTACACGGGCACTATTCGTTGCAATAAGCAATGGAGGGGCTTCACAGGGTGCAAGTACCATTACGCAGCAGTTGGCGCGTAATTTTTTCTTAACTCCAGAAAAAACCTTGATACGTAAAGCGAGAGAAGCCGTACTTGCCATTGAAATAGAGAATGCATTAAGCAAACAGGAAATTCTTGAGCTTTATTTAAACAAAATTTTCTTGGGTTACCGCTCTTATGGTGTTGCAGCTGCAGCTCAGACCTATTTTGGTAAATCCCTAGACGAACTCACTTTGTCTGAAATGGCAGTGATTGCCGGCTTACCGAAAGCGCCTTCCACAATGAATCCATTGTATTCGCCGAAACGGGCTGAAGAGCGTCGTAATATCGTTTTAGCCCGTATGTTAGATGAAAAATATATTACTAAAGAAGAATACAATACAGCCCTAAAAGAACCGATCAATGCAAGTTATCATGGGGCTAAGTTTGATTTTCGGGCGGATTATGTGACCGAAATGGTACGTCAGGAAATGGTAAAACGCTTCGGGGAAGAAAATGCCTATACTCGAGGCTATAAAGTTTTCACTACCGTGCTTTCTAAAGATCAAGCGGAAGCACAAAAAGCAGTACGTAATAATTTGATCAACTATGATATGCGCCATGGCTGGCGTGGCGGTGCACCGCTATGGAAAAAAGGCGAAACGGCATGGGATAACGAACGCATTGTTGCTTTCTTGAAAAAACTACCGAATTCCGAACCTTTTGTACCGGCTGCCGTCACTTCATTAAGTAAAAATGGAGCTGAATTATTACTGGCAAATAACCAAACTATGACCCTGTCATCTAATGCAATGCGTTGGGCCGGAAAAGCACCGGTAAAAATTGGTGAGCAAATTTGGATTCGCCAACGCGATAACGGCGAATGGATTTTAGGGCAAATTCCGGCTGCCAATTCAGCCTTAGTTTCCTTAAATTCCGATAATGGCGCAATTGAGGCCTTAGTCGGCGGTTTTAGCTTTGAGCAAAGTAAATTCAACCGTGCGACACAATCTTTAGTTCAAGTGGGCTCTTCTATCAAACCGTTTATTTATGCCGCTGCCTTAGAAAAAGGTTTAACTCTTTCTAGCGTATTACAAGATAGCCCGATTTCAATATCCAAACCGGGACAAGCCGTATGGAGCCCTAAAAACTCACCGGATCGTTATGATGGCCCAATGCGTTTACGTGTGGGTTTAGGTCAATCAAAAAATATGATTGCGATTCGCGCCTTACAAACAGCCGGCATTAGCTTTACCGCTGATTTCTTACAACGTTTCGGATTTAAACGGGAACAATACTTTGCCAGCGAAGCCTTAGCATTAGGTGCGGCCTCTTTCACTCCTTTGGAAATGGCTCGTGCTTACGCTGTATTTGATAATGGCGGTTTTTTAATTGATCCCTATATTATTGAAAAAATTCAGGATAATACCGGCAAGGATTTATTTATCGCTAACCCGAAAGTTGCTTGTATCACTTGTAATAATATCCCGGTGATTTATGGCGAAACCAAAGATAAAATTGACGGTTTCCAAAATATTGCCGAAGTGGCAAAACCGGATGACTTAAAAGCCGCAAAAGGAAATACTAATACAGATACAGAAGAAGGTGATGTTCAACCTGAAAACGTGCCGGATTTACCGGAATTGCAAGCACAAGGCGGGGCATTAAATGATGATGCCATTGATTTAATGGCAAATGGTAAAGATGGTACATCAAAAGTAGAATATGCTCCCCGTGTTATTAGTGGTGAACTTGCTTTCTTAATCCGTAGTGCATTAAATACGGCAATTTACGGAGAACAAGGATTAAGTTGGAAAGGGACAAGTTGGAGAATGTCAAAGGAAATCAAGCAACGCAAAGATATTGGCGGTAAAACCGGTACAACGAATAGCGCAAAAGTAGCTTGGTATACAGGATTTGGTGCAAACTTAGTCACCACTACCTATGTAGGTTTTGATGATAATAAACGTGTATTGGGTCGAGGGGAATCCGGCGGAAAAACGGCAATGCCGGTATGGATTGCCTACATGAAAGTCGCACTTGCCGATATTCCGGAACGAAACCTTGATTTACCTCCAAATATCATGGAAAAAACAATTGATAGTAGCTCGGGTTTACTTTCAGAATATGGCGGACGTAAAGAATACTTTATCGTGGGCACAGAACCGAAACGTACCTATGCTGCGGAAATGTTGGAGCGTGGCTATTATGTACCGCCTGAATTACAGCAACGCTTAAATGGCGGTTCAGGGAAAACGCAAGATGCCGTGCCTGCAACACAACCGGAAGAATTATTTTAATTATTTATCACAAAAGTGCGGTTAATTTTAACCGCACTTTCTTTAACTCAAAAGGACAACCATGCTCAGTTATCGACACTCCTTCCATGCAGGAAATCATGCCGATGTGTTAAAACACGCTGTATTAATGTTGATTTTAGAAAATCTGAAACTCAAAGAAAAAGGATTCTATTATTTAGATACCCATTCCGGTGTAGGGCGTTATCGCTTATCCTCAAGTGAAGCTGAAAAAACCGGCGAATATAAAGAAGGGATCGGGCGTTTGTGGGAACAAACTGATTTACCCGAAGAATTAAACCGCTATGTTCATTTAATTAAAGTGCTTAATAGCGGGGGAAAAACTCTTCGTTATTATGCTGGCTCTCCAATGATTGCCGCACAATTATTGCGACCTCAAGATCGTGCATTACTTACGGAACTACATCCCAGTGATTTTCCCTTATTACGCAATAATTTTAAAGAGTTTAAAAATATCTCAGTAAAATGCGATAACGGATTCCAACAAGTGAAATCAACATTGCCACCTAAAGAACGACGGGGTTTAGTGTTAATTGATCCGCCCTACGAACTTAAGGAAGATTACGATTTGGTGGTAAAAGCGGTGGAAGAAGGTTATAAACGCTTTGCCACAGGTACCTATGCTATCTGGTATCCTGTCGTGCTACGCCAACAAACTAAGCGTATTTTTAAAGGTTTAGAAGCCAGTGGGATTCGTAAAATTCTAAAAATTGAATTGGCCGTACGCCCTGATAGTGATCAACGGGGTATGACGGCAAGTGGTGTGGTGATCATCAACCCGCCTTGGACATTAGAAAACCAAATGAGAGAGATTTTACCTTATTTGGTAAAAACGCTCATACCGGAAGGAACAGGTAGTTGGACGGTAGAATGGATTACCCCTGAGTAAAACAATATACAATTTGACCGCACTTGAAATATATTTTTAAGATTAATCTGATAAAAGTCGGGACGATTTGTCCCGACTAATTAAGAGAAAATATTGAGAGTGTAGAGTGTCATGCAATATTCATAACATTGAACGTTTTAGAAATATATCTCCTATGCTAATAGGTACCACATCATCTTTCAAATAAGCGCTTGATCTCTTTTTCATACAAATACACATTAACCGGATTTGTCGGCAGCAAAGAGTCGAGATACTCATTAGCTATTTCGACATACGCCTGATGGCGCTTATCGTGATTTTCAATCACATCCAATAAGACCCTTGAGCCATCGAAAGCATCAAATTGATCGTAATAATACCCCACCCCTTTAGGCAACAACTTAGAATTATGAATAAATGGGTAACCGCCGTAGAGGGCATCGTTATAGGCATAGTTTAGCCCGCTCTCCCACTGATGGCTTAGAACAATATCAACATAGCGAGACAAGAAATCCGGCATTTGGTAGCGACCTTCTACCGTCATAATATTATCTCGCACCATATCAGTTCTGCCGATAAAATTGAAGAATGTCGGGTTATCTTTTTTGTCGTAAGTATTACAAGCGTAAAAATGCTGAATTTTTTCCGGTGCTGTCCGGTAAGCTTGCTCACAAATAAGGATAGACATAAAGCTCGTTTTGGTCATAATTAAATTAGGCTCAAAGCAGGCGATCCGTCTGCCCAAGCTATCGGTATTCGGGCGATAGCCGAAATCAATATTGTGCTGATCTTTAATTCGCTTAATCACTTTATCGCAAAACAGTGGAGACCAAATGGCAGGCACAACGTAAGACGGGCAATGATACATAATGGAAAAGTAAGAGCGACAGGTGTTCTCATTTTGAGGAATGAGCCAAACACTATCAAACATTGCCCCGTTAAAGACACGCGTGGCTTGCTTATCGAATAAGAAATTCTCAACATCGGTGACAAAATCGTTTCCCATTTTGTAGCACACCACCTTACCGTTATGGTTATGCATACGAGCGACTTGATGAGGCTCAATGCTGATTGTACCCTCGATTAACACATCTAACTCATCAATAACATCGTCAATATACGCAAATTGAAGATCCAAATCGTCCAGCATAAATCCGGATGGCGGCGTAGAGCGTTTTTCCGGCCCCCAAGATACGAGAACAACATCCTCCACTATCTCAGACATTTTGAAGAGTTGATAAAGAAAAATCACATTTTGATGCGCACCATTAGACCAAATATCCGGATTATTCGTTTCTAAATTGAGCGAGATACCTATTTTATATTTACGCATAATTTTCCTAATGACTATGATATAAGCGGTTTGTTATGTTCATTTATTTGCAAATCACAAACCTAATAAAAAATCACTCAGGCAAATGCCTGAGTGATATTCAACCGATTAAAACACTATTTCCATTGATAACCGATACCGGCACCAACATTAAAGTCACCTTGGGTTGTCGCAGCACCACTCATTTTAAAGATAACCTTATTATTATCACTTAATTTCGAGTATCCGACCGCCACAGCGCTTTGCCCGTTGTAGTTTCCTACCCCGACCCCAACCACATTCGCTCCCGGCTGAGTAACCTGAGGAATATTGGCAATCGCAGTTGCACCAGCAATACCGCCACGCAATTTCTTATCTGTTTTTCTCAGTGTTTTACGAACCGATTCCACCTCACCTTTTACTTGGTTAAGCTGATTCACGTTCACAGCATCCGTGCCTTTTACACCCGGTGCGACATTTGTCACACGGCGCTCTTTACCTATACGTCCGACTGAAACGGTATTCGGCTCATCAGCAACCGAATCTGCACCCAATGCAACGGCATTCTCTGCTTTCGCTTGTGCATTTTGCCCCAACGCAACAGATTTTTTCGCAGTCGCTTTTGCGTTTTGACCTAACGCACTTGCATTTGGCGCTGTTGCTTTCGCATTATTGCCGATCGCGGTCGTATTTTCCGCGGTTGCTTCCGAACCATAACCAAGAGCGGTCGCATCCTTACCGGTGGCTTTAGAGCTGTCCGCGCCACTGTCATTATTTGCGCTAAATGCAGTCTTACCATCCGGGCTGATCAAACCGGCATCTTTAATTTTTTGCGCAATATTTTCTGCTTTATCCGCCGATCCTTTTGCAGCATTTTCGGAAGCCTTCGCCGCAGTTGCCGAACTAACCGCTAATGAGGCTGAACTTGCCGCAGCCATTGCAGATGCATCTGATCTAACTGCAGAGCTATCCGCCGCAGTCGCTGAGCTGTCCGCACTACTTGCGGAAGTACTCGCTGCTGTTGCTGAACTTCCTGCTTCACTTGCAGAGGTACTTGCCGCTGTTGCGGAGCTTGCTGATTTGTCTGCTGAAGAACTCGCTGCCGTCGCTGAACTTGATGCGTTGCTTGCTGAGGTGCTTGCTTCAGTGGCAGAGCTTGCTGATTTGTCTGCTGAAGTACTCGCTGCGGTTGCTGAACTTGACGCATTGCTTGCTGAAGAACTCGCTGCTGTTGCGGAGCTTGACGCATTACTTGCTGAAGAACTTGCTGCGGTTGCTGAATTTGACGCTTCGCTTGCTGAGGTACTAGCCGCTTTAGCTGAACTATCCGCCGCACTGGCTGACGTGCTAGCTGAAGATGCTGAATTTGATGCTGCCGTTGCGGAACTTGCCGCTTGAGTGGCTGCATTAGTTGCTGTAGAAACAGCGGTTTCAATTTTTGCTAAATTCTCATTTACGGTTCTTGCTGCAGTGCTGGCAGCGGAAATAGCGGTTTTCGCCACAGAGGATAAACCGTAAACGATCTTACCTGAACTGTCAGTACTCACCGAGAGATCTGATGTTGCACCGAAAGTAAGCGAATCATTTTGAGCCAATGTCCATTGATCTGCTTGACCCGAATTATTAGTTTGATCAACTGATCCATTTTCTATATTAAATGTAAATGCTCGGCTCGCATCCGCTTTCGTATTTAAAGCGGTTGATACTTGAGAAGCGGCAGTTGAAGCCGCGTCTGCGGTTGATTGTGCTGCTGTTGCCGCGCTCGATGCTGTATTAGCAGTACTTTGCGCCGTTGAAGCTGCTGTTGAGGCAGAGCTTGCTGTTAATTGCGCTGCCGCCGCTGCGCTTGATGCTGTATTAGCGGTGCTTTGCGCCGTTGAGGCTGCTGTTGAGGCAGAAGTTGCCGTTGCTTGAGCTGCTGCCGCTGCACTTGATGCTGTATTAGCGGTGCTTTGCGCCGTTGAGGCTACTGTTGAGGCAGAGCTTGCTGTTAATTGCGCTGCAGCTGCCGCAGTTGATGCGGTATTAGCGGTACTTTGTGCCGTTGAAGCGGCCGTTGAGGCAGAGCTTGCTGTTGATTGCGCTGCAGCTGCCGCAGTTGATGCTGTGTTAGCAGTATTTTGTGCGTTTGAGGCTGCTGTAGAAGCTAAACTAGCAGTAGATTGAGCTGCTGTTGCTGCCGTTGAGGCAGAATTAGCAGTTGTTTGAGCCGCTGCCGCCGCAGAAGAGGCAGCATTAGCGGTAGATTGTGCCGTATTCACAGCAGTATTTGTAGCATGTAATTGCTGCCCTGTTACCGCTTCTGTTGAAGAAGAGTTTAGTGTTGCATTTGCGACATTTACAATTTTGCGTTTAGCACTAGTGTTGCCAACAGAAATTTGATTGGCTGCTGATGTTGTTGAATTTGAACCTAATGCAACAGAATTTTGATGATTGGATTTTGCTCCAAATCCAATAGCTACAGCGTTTTCTTGAGTTGATCTAGTTTCTTTTCCTATCGAAATACTATAGTTACCAGAAGCCTCGCTATTTTCCATAATCGCAATTGCGTTTGCCCCTGTTGCTTTTGCAGCCGGATAAACACTATGTTCAGAACCTCCAATTGCAACTGAAGCAATACCACTTGATTGAACATAAGAACCTATACCAATAGCAGAATTACCTTTTACATTGGAATTCTGACCGATAGCAATACCATTATAATGGCTGACATCGTTATTATGCATCGATATTGAATCATTATCCGTGCTTGTAATTGCCACCCTAGCCAGTGCATTTGCACTGACTAACATTAGCACTAATGTGGCTGAAATTCCAGAAACTTTTTTAACGGATACTTGGTGATTTGTCGATGATTTTGTTTTCCCCTTGGTACGATGTAACTCGGATACAGCCACCCAAGTTTGAGTAATGGAATTAAAAATCACTTTAAAAATTTTATTCATATAGGTTCCATTCATGAGACGTGAGTAAATTTAAAATATAGAAAAGAAACTGGCAGGACAACTCCTCTCCTCACTGCCGAAGCTTCGAGCAAATACTATACGAATTCTCTCCTTAAAACAAACAAAATCTGACTGCTATATTTCCATCAATATCAAAACATCATAAAATATTGATGAAAAAACCTGCTAGGAATTTGTCTTTTCATTCGGATATAGGGCTGTAAATATTTGCTTTATCTTGTAAAAATACCGATACAATGCCCTTCGCTTAATTTAAATAACCGTTTTTGTGCATTTGCTATATTATAATGTTGTTTCATTATTCCGCTTGTACCGGTGATTTTAATTTGTTAATCGCTTCTTTATTAAAGAAATAATGGGTGCCACAACATTCACACTGCATATCAATACTGCCTTTGTGTTCTTCCAAAATCTCATCGATTTCCTCATCAGGAATCAATAATAATGCCGCACCGGAACGTTCTGCCGAACAACCACAAAAAAATTGAATAACTTGCGGTGCATATACTTCCACGGCTTCTTCGTGATAAAGCCGATAAAGCATTTCTTCTGCCGGTAAACCAAATAATTCTTCATTTTTTGCCGTTGCCGCTAATGTTGCAAGATGTTCAAAATCCTCAGGTGAACCTGCACCATCAGGCATAATTTGTAGCAACATCCCGGCCGCCACCGGTTTCCCCTGATATTCTCCCGTGCGAATAATTAATTGGGTTTGAAGCTGTTCGGAGCGAACAAAATAGTCTTCTAAACACTCGGTAATTGTTGGTTTATCCAATCCAATTACGCCTTGATAACGCTCGCCTTCTTTAGGTGCAATCGTGATGACCAATACGCCCTTACCAACCATCTCATGCAACATCATTTCGGGAGAAATATCTCCCTCTACACGTGCTAAAGCACGAATTTGTTGCTGATCATTACCATTCACCAGTGCAAGACTAAGTGGACCGTCCCCCTGAATTTGCACGGTAATATTGCCTTCAAATTTTAAAGTTGCCGTAAGCAATGCGGTGGCCACCATCATTTCACCCAATAAATTTTGCACCGGTTGAGAATAATGATGAGTGTTTAAGGTATCAACAAAACTTTGGTTTAAACGCACCCATTCGCCACGTACTGCACGGTTTTGAAAAAGATAGCGGTAAAGTTTGTCATTGTCTTTTAAGTCATTCATTTTTTGTTCCTATATTTTTTGCCGTAAAAAGTGCGGTCAAAAACCACCGCACTTTTCGTCTTTTCCCTATAATGGGGGCAATTTAGACAATTACAACAAAGAAAAAGCGAGCCGTTTGTGGGCTCGCTTTTCATATTTAAGGTTTCATTACCAATATGCACGTAAACCGACAACGGCGGCATAATCACGTTGTTTTACATCCTGTTCATTAGCAAGATTTCTTACACGAACAACTTTAGCTTCAACAAAAGGTTTTAATTTTAAACTGCCGTTTTTATAAACGTAATATTCGCTACCAAGCATCACTTCACTCCGTTTTTCTGCCGCTGCCGGTACGGAAGTCTCTTTTAATTCGTTATGACGATAAGCATACATCGCATAAGCGTTCCAATCTTCATTTAATTCTTGGAAAACAAGCGCACGCGCTTCATATTGGGCACGTTTGACAGCATTACCAAAATTTGTTGAAAGATTTGTGGTATTACGATGTTCTAAATCTAAACCTAATATGGTGTGATCAAAGCGGTATGCGTTACCAAATGAATAGGCGGTAACTTGTCGACCGTTTGCAAAGGTTTCACGAGAGAAACCGGCTGCTGTTGTCCAGTCTTGTAAATCATCAATATTATGTTTGTAAACGGCACCGCCACCCCACACGTGATTACGATTCGGATTGATATCTAATCCCTGCGCGCCACGCGGGCTTGTTGCACCATAATACGCACCGAATTTTAAGTTAGGAAGAAAACCTCCGCGGTTTGTATATTGAACCACTCGGCGGGCATTATTATTCAATAAACCGTCACTCAAGCTATAAGTGTTCGGTAAATCGGTTTGTTTGATTTCGTCAGTGAAGGTTGTCATATTACCGTAAACTAATTCACCATAGGTTTTGTGACCAAAACCGGCATAAAGTTGACGCGTATAGATATGACCAAAATTATTGTGACGATTACTCGCCAAGTTAGGTTCGTCCGCTGAACCACGATGTCCGGTATTATCACGGAAACGCCATTCGACACGACCAACTGCATAAAAATCATTACCTAGCGGTTGTTTAAGCTTGAAGCCAAAACGAGAGCCGTTATTATCAATATCACCATGAGAAATATTTTTCGTGGTGGTCGCCCCTTCCGTTTTACGATTAATGTTTTCCCATTTCAAACGGAGAGAACCGTTGAAGTCAATTTCAGTACCTGTTTCTTCAATGTTGAATTGATAGGCTTGAGCTGAACTTGCGGCACATGCCGTAACCATTAAAGCAAGAAGTGTCTTTTTCATTGTGCTTTCCTTTTCTTTCTAAATAAAAATAAAATAAAAAAATTGGATTTTTTGGAGTTTATACACTCCAGATTGGATATTCAATGCAAGGTTATACCAATATTGTAAAAAAGAAACCTTCTTTTTTACTGATTGCCATTTAATAGAGGTTCAAGCCTTGAAAATACTTGTTCGGTTGAGATTTTAGCCATACTCGAGGCAGACAAATATTGCTGATTCTTACCATAACAACCGATTAAGGTCGGATCTGTTGCACCATAAAGGGTAATATTCGGTTTATCTAAAGCTGCAGTTAAATGCGACAAGCCCGTATCCACAGAGACCACCGCAGTTGCATTCGCAATTTGCTTTGCCAATTCGGTGAGCGTTAGTTTTGGCAGTACTTGAACATTCGGGTAATTTTTTGTCAAGCGTTCTGCCCGTTCTTTTTCTTTTTCATTCCCCCAAGGTAAACGGATTTGCACGGAAAGTGCGGTCATTTTTTCAATTAAATTTTCCCATTCCGATTCAAGCCAATGTTTATCATCTCGGGTAGTAGCATGAAAAAAAATCACATAAGGCTCAATGGAGGCGGCAGTAAAATATTGCGCGATACCGTAATCACCTTGCGAATGCGGCAATTCATAATTAAGGCTTAGTGCGAATAACTGCCGAATACGTTCAACTGCGTGTTGCTGATAAGAAATTGCGTATTTTTTATCATAAAAAAAAGAAGCAATCGGTTCTCGAATGCTACGGCAATCATAGCCATGCGTTGTACCGTTAGCGAGACGGGTAGCAAAAAATGCACTTTTAAATAATCCTTGAGCGTCAATAACGGCATCATAATGTTCTTTTTGGAGTAAAGTGCGGTAAATTTTCCACTCATTTTTTGTTTGTGAGGAAAAAGGGGATTTACGCCAACGGCGTAAGGCAATGGGTATCACTTGATGAAGACCCGAATGCCATTGGGGAATTTCAGCAAAATTTTCTTCTACCACCCAATCCACGGTTAAATTTGGGATCATTTGTTGGGCATCGGTTAATGCAGGCAATGTGTGGATAACATCCCCCATAGAGGAGGTTTTGATTAAACAAATTTTCATGATTTTGCTAATAATGCGTTTAATTTTTCCATCACCATTTTTGGCGTAATATCGATCAGGCTTTGGTGATACCCTTCCGCACTGTCCTTGCTTTTACGAACCTTGATTAAATCACCTTCAATTAACCGAATAATCACCGCCTTATCGGAAAGCGGCGGCGTGTAAGTCGGACTGGTCGGGCCGTAAAGTGCGACTAACGGGCGATTTGTTGCCGCAGCGATGTGCATTAAACCGCTATCATTGCTAACTACCGCAGTGCAGTTAGCGATTAAATCGACTGCCTGATTCAAATCGGTTTGTCCCGCCAGATTCAAGCAAAACCGTTGTTGTACCTCGGATAATGCCCGGCAGATTTGTTCACCGGCATTAACGTCTTTCTGCGAACCGAAAATTTCCACCGCATAGCCTTGTTCAATCAGCATTCCCGCTAACTCAGCATAATGATAGTGGGGCCAACGTTTGGCCGGCCCAAATTCTGCCCCCGGACAAAAACCGATAATCGGGCGTTCACCTAAAAGTGCGGTCTGTTTTGAGAATGTTTTTAACGTTTCTTGTTGACTGCCTGATTCGATGGCAAGATAAGGTTTTAACAGCGGGATTGCTTGCGCGTTCGGCACAGCGTTTTTCTCAAAAGCTAATGCCACATAACGCTTCACCATCATCGGATAATCCCGTTTATTGCTGCGTAAATCATTCAATAACAAATAACGACTTTCTCCTTTCCAACCACGCCGTACGGCAATTTTCGCAAAGAGCGGAATCAGAGCCGACTTCAGTGAGTTTGGCAACACAATCGCCATCTCGTATTGCTCACGCAATGCTTTCCCTAGACGATAACGTTCGCCAAGAGCAAAAGTGCCGTGTCCTAAAGGCATTTCAATAGCACGGCGTACTTCCGGCATACGTGCCAATAAAGGTTTGCACCAATTCGGCGCCATTACATCAATTTGACAATGAGGATACTGAATTTTGAGTTGTTGATATAAACTGTGCGACATCATCATATCGCCGACCCAAGAGGGGCCGATAACGAGGATATTCATATTTCACCTTGTAAAAAGTGCGATTAAAAAATAAATGAATTTTTGACCGCACTTTGCTTTTTAAATATCTCAGATAATTCAATCTAATGATCAATTACTTTTTATTGAGCCACGCCATATATGCCGCCGTACCTTCGGCAACGGATTTAAATTCGCCAGTGTAACCGGCTGTGCGTAATGCCGTTAAATCCGCTTGGGTAAAGGTTTGATAGCGAGATTTCAGATGTTCGGGGAAAGGAATCGTTTCGATTTGCCCCTTACCATGGAATGCAATCACAGCTTCCGCAACAGCTTGGAAAGATTCCGCATTGCCCGTGCCAAGATTGTAAATGCCGGAAATACGATTTTGCCAAGCCCAAATATTGACTTTCGCCACATCTTCCACATAAACAAAATCCCGTAGGAAAGTTTCCGAACCGACAAATAATTTTGGATTTTCGCCTTTCAGCATTTGATTATTTAAATGGAATGCCACACTTGCCATGGAGCCTTTGTGTTGTTCTCTCGGGCCATAAACATTGAAATATTTGAAACCGCAAACCGGTGATTCTGCCGTTGGTAAAATTTTTCTCACATATTCATCAAATAAAAATTTTGAGTAGCCATAGGCGTTAAGCGGACTTTCAAATTCCCGTTTCTCAATAAAATTATCGGTACGTCCACCGTAAGTCGCCGCACTTGAAGCGTAGAAAAACGGAATTTGGCGATCTAAGCAGTAATGCAGCAATTCTTTAGAATATTCATAATTATTCTGCATTAAATATTTGCCGTCCCATTCTGTGGTGGCAGAACATGCCCCTTCATGGAATACGGCATCAATATCACCAAAATCATCACCGGCAATAATGGAAGCGATAAAATCTTCTTTGTCACAATAATCGGCAATATCCAAATCTACTAAATTAATAAATTTAGTTCCATCTTTTAAGTTATCGACGACTAAAATATCTTTACGCCCTATTTCATTTAATGCTTTAACAATGTTGCTGCCGATCATGCCGGCACCGCCAGTTACAATAATCATAATCTTGTCCCTTCTTATTATATGGAATTGTTGCCATTGTAATTGATTTTCGAGATAAGGTAAAAGCCACTCATCCCTTAACCTAAAAACTCGGTGAAAAATAACCGCACTTTTAACCCCCAATAACTTGTCCAGCCCGTAGTGGTAAGGTCTATTTTTCCTTTATTCAAAATAATGATCGTTGGAGTAACATTGACTTGCCATTTTTGCGCAATTTCCCCTTGAGGATCATTGACGGCGGTAAAGGTATAATGATGTTCGGCTAAATACTTTCCCACCTCGCTTGCACTCCCTGAACGTAATGCAATAGAAATCACCGGGTAACCTTCTTTTGCCAACGTATTAATTGCCGGTGATGTGTATCGGCAATAACCACACCAAGTTCCCCAAAAATAAATTAATGTGGGTTTATCTTGGGCAATCTGTGGGAGAAAAAATGCATTGCCTTGCAAATCATATAATGCCGTTGTATTGATTTCCGATGGAATTTCGGGCTTACGGATAAAATCCAGAATGCTACTAACGATAATCAATGTAAGCCCTAAAGAAATACCGTTTTTGAGTAATCTTGTTAAATTCATAAAATACCTAACGAGAAAAATTCGGCTAATTTACCATAAAAGTGCGGTCAAATTTCATAATATTTTGCTATCATAGCCAAGCAAATTTTTATTATAAAGGAGAACAAAAATGAACAGTAAAAGCCTTGCAAAATATATTGATCATACTGCACTTACCGCTGAGAAAAATGAGCAGAATATTTTAACGCTCTGTGACGAAGCCATGAAATATGGTTTTTATTCTGTTTGTATCAATTCAGGCTATATCCCTTTAGCAAAAGAAAAATTAGCAGGCTCTGAGGTGAAGATTTGTACGGTGGTCGGTTTTCCGCTTGGTGCTAATTTAACATCAGTGAAAGCCTTTGAAACGCAAGAAGCGATCAAAGCCGGTGCAAATGAAATTGATATGGTAATCAATGTGGGTTGGATTAAATCCAATAAATGGCAAGCGGTAAAAGAAGATATTCAAGCCGTGTTAAATGCCTGTAATGGGATACCGCTGAAAGTGATTTTAGAAACCTGTTTATTATCTAAAGAAGAAATCATTAAAGCCTGTGAAATTTGTAGGGAATTAGGTGTGGCATTCGTCAAAACTTCTACCGGATTTAGCAAGGGCGGGACGACTGTTGAAGATGTAGTATTAATGAAAAAAATCGTGGGTAAGATTGGTGTAAAAGCCTCAGGTGGAGTGCGCGATACGAAAACAGCATTAGCGATGGTTGAAGCCGGCGCAACACGTATTGGCGCCAGTGCAGGCATTGCAATTATCAGTAATAGCAACGATACACAAAGTACGTATTAATAACAGAAAAGGTAGAAGGTGCTCTGCCCCCAAAAAGAGCGCCTGATACTTTTTTAGCACAGCCACTTCCGCTTCCAATTCTAAAATACGATAACGTAAGCGCTCTTGTTCAGTTTTGGGCTTGGGGGGCATTTTGGGGTATTTGGGTTTTATACTTGGGCGACCTTTGGGTTTGGGTAATAAGCCGTTTATACCTTGTTTTTCAAAGGCGTTCAACCACTGACTGAGAGCGTACCGGAATTGGCGATACCAAAATGGAGTGACGCATATTCTGCACTAAATTGCCCCGTTTTAACCGCTTGTACGACCTTTAATTTAAAGTCCGGCGAATAGGTTTGCTTTTTACCTAAAACGGCTAACCCCTTGATGCCATTATGGTTATATTGTCTAACCCAACGCACTAATGTTGTTTCAGCAAGCTGAAAATGTCGGCGAGTGAGTGAACGATTTTTATGATGTTGAAGATAAAACTCGAACACTTGTTGTTTGAAAAGTTGATTGTATTTAGTCATAAAAAAACCTGCACCTTAATCAGTTAGATTATTAGTCCAACTTTTGGGGTGCAGATTAAGGAAAACCTTCTACTTTTGCATCATTTTTCCTCTTCCTTTACTTCGTTCCAAAAAAAATCCATTTCAATTAAGGATAGATCCTCTAATTTAGTATTTCTTTCTTTTGCTTTCTGTTCAACTTTACGAAAACGTTGCTCAAATTTATTATTTGCCTTACGAAGGCTTTCCTCTGCACTACATTTTAAGTGTCGCGCCAAATTTACCGTAGCAAAAAATAAATCGCCAATTTCTTCTTCAATCTTCATTTGATCTTGGGGCAAGCGATTAAACTCATCTCTCACCTCTTGCAGCTCTTCTTCTACTTTCGCAAAAACAGGTTCAATTTCAGTCCAATCAAAACCGATTTTAGAGCATTGTTTTTGCAGCTTCTGTGCCCTCATCAATGCGGGAAAAGCAGAAGGGACATTATCTAAAATAGATTGAGTTTGTTTTTTAGATTTTTCTAACGCTTTAATGCTATTCCAACGGGCAAGGGCTTCTTCTTCATTTTCTGCCATAGCATTTGCAAATACATGTGGGTGCCGACGAATAATTTTTTCAGCAACATCATTAACTACATCATCAAAAGTAAAATAGTTATCCTCCGTCGCAAGTTGGCTAAAAAACACAACTTGTAACAATAAATCACCTAATTCTTCTCTTAAATTTGCTATATCTTTCTTTTGAATCGCCTCAATGACTTCATAAGTTTCCTCTATTAAACAAGGAATCATTGAATCATAATTTTGTTTAAGATCCCAAGGACAACCTTTATCCGGATGACGAAGTTGAGCAATTAATTCGATAAAGTCTTGAATTGAATATGACATAAATAAACCTCTAAATAACCTAAATAAAATGAGGTTAGTATAAAGTTTATTTATGAAAAAAAGAAATTTATTTGAATGGCAGGGGCGGAGAGGCTCGAACTCCCAACACCCGGTTTTGGAGACCGGTGCTCTACCAATTGAACTACGCCCCTATTGGTATGAAAAGATTGGCGGAATGGACGGGACTCGAACCCGCGACCCCCTGCGTGACAGGCAGGTATTCTAACCAGCTGAACTACCACTCCGCAGACGTTTGGTATATTTGGCAGTGCCCTACTCTCACATGGGGATACCCCACACTACCATCGGCGTTAATAATGTTTCACTTCTGAGTTCGGTATGGATTCAGGTGGGACCATTACACTATTGCTGCCAAAATTATTTTGTTAATTTACTCAAGAATAAATTAACAAAATAATAAAAACCCGGCAGTGC